>JAIFNC010000200.1 GCA_020047935.1 Bacteroidota bacterium | reverse complement strand
GTATGGTTGTTATGGACGAAGATACTTGCATGGTTGACGTTGCTAAATTCTTTATGGATTTTATTCAGCGCGAAAGCTGCGGTAAATGTATTCCTTGCCGCGAAGGAACTCGCCGAATGTTAGAAATTTTGGAAGGCGTAACAACTAAACCAAAAGGCAAGGACCACGCTGCACTCGACCGTTTTAAAGGCGTAATGCAATTGGAACAATTAGGCAGAGTTATTAAAGAAACTTCGCTTTGCGGTTTAGGTCAGTCGGCACCAAATCCGGTACTAAGTACCTTAAAATGGTTCCGCAACGAGTACGAAGAGCATTTGTTCGACCGTAAATGTTCGGCGAATGTTTGCCAAGACCTGCGCGAATTTACCATTGATGTTGATAAATGTACCGGTTGTACCGTTTGTGCTAAAAAATATTGCTTGCGGAACTTGCTTCGATGTATGTAATTTCGCAGCGGTTGTAATCAGCTAAATTGTTGAATAATAAAATTGAATGAAATGATTACTATTGATATAAATAATAAAAAAATAGAAGCTTTCGAAGGCGAAACCATCCTTGAAGCTTTAGAGCGCAACGGCATGACGGTACCTACATTGTGCCACATGAAAAACATGTTCCCAACCGGTGCTTGTCGTATGTGCGTAGTTGAAGTTGAAGGTGCTGCAAACTTGGTTCCTTCGTGCTCGCAACCTGTAGCCAACGGAATGAACATTAAAACCCATTCGTCGCGCGTTATCAACGCTCGCAAAACAATTATCGAGTTGTTGCTTTCGAACCACCCCGACGATTGCTTGTATTGCGAACGTAATAACAATTGCGAATTGCAAAGCTTAGCTTGCGAATTGAACGTTCGTGAGCGCAGAATTTCGGGCGATAAAAACAAGCATAAAATTGACAGTTCGAGCCCGAGTATAGTGCGCGACCCGGCTAAATGTATCCTTTGCGGTCGTTGCGTGCGTGTTTGCGAAGAAATTGAAGGCGTTTCGGCCATCGACTTCGTAGGTCGCGGAAGCAAAACTGTAATTGAAACCGCTTACGGTAAAGGTTTGAACGTATCGAGCTGTGTAAACTGCGGTCAGTGTATTATGGTTTGCCCTACCGGTGCTTTGCGCGAGAAAAAGCATTATGGCGAAATTGAAGCCGCTTTGAACAACCCTAAGAAAAAAGTGGTTATCCAATGTGCTCCTTCTATTTCGGTTTCGTTGGCCGAAGAATTTGGTTTGAAACCGGGTAAAGATATTATGGGCGTAATGAATGCCGCTTTACGCAAAATTGGTTTCGACTACGTATTCGATACCACCTTTGGTGCCGACTTAACCATTATTGAAGAAGCTGCCGAATTGGTGCAACGCGTAACAACCGGCGGAGTATTGCCAATGATTACAAGCTGCTGCCCGGGCTGGATTAAATATGCCGAACAGTTCACACCACAGTTTCTGCCAAACCTTTCAACTTGCAAATCGCCGCAACAAATGACCGGCGCGATTATTAAATCGTATTTTGCAGAAGTTGAAAATATAGCGCACGAAGATATTTATTCGGTATCGGTTATGCCTTGTACCGCTAAAAAATTCGAGCAACAACGCGAAGAAATGACTCAAAAAGGCATCAACGATGTAGATGCCGTGTTGACCACGCGCGAACTTGCCAAAATGATTCAACTATACGGTATCGATATTCACAATATAGAGCCTGAATTAGCCGATTCTCCGCTAGGTACTCGCAGTACTGCAGGTAAAATTTTCGGTTCGTCGGGTGGCGTAATGGAAGCAGCTATTCGTACCGCTTATTTCAATATAACCGGTAAAGAAATGGAAAACCTTAAAGTACAAGAAGTTCGCGGACATAAAGGTATTAAAGAAGCTTCAGTAAATATTGAAGGTTTGGAAGTGAATGTAGCGGTTATTTCGGGTTTGAAAAATGCCGAAATCTATTTGAAAGAAGTTGAGGCCGGAAATAAACAAGTGCATTTTATTGAAGTTATGGCTTGCCCGGGCGGTTGTATCAACGGCGGCGGACAACCAATAGGTTCCGATGAAAAAGCAATTAAAGCTCGTATGAAAGCCTTGTACGATATTGACGACAAAGAATTGATTAAAGTTTCGCACAAGAACCCTTATATTGTTGATTTGTACGAAAAATTCTTGGAGAAACCGCTTGGACACAAGAGTCATCATTTATTGCACACACATTACAAAAAACGCGACGTATTACTGTAATTAATATGCCGTTAGGTAAGATTTAGAAGTGGTCTGTTTTTATAGACCCGACGGGTTTTTAAAACCCGTCGGGTTTTATGACTACCGATTTTTTAAATTTGTTGCAGAAGCAATTTGCATACAAAGAAATAACCTACTCAACGGGATATTGTTTCAAAAATAAACTAATTTCGCAGTAAATACTGTGTTAGAAAAGCTGTGTAAATAGTTTTATAGTGCAATAACGTACTTTTTTCAAAAGCAATGATTTCGGCAAACGAACATAAAGCATTGGTTTATACGGTAAAAGACCGTTGCAGGGTTTGTTATACTTGCGTGCGCGAATGTCCGGTTAAAGCTATACGAATAGCCGGCGGACAAGCCGAAGTTATAACCGAGCGTTGCATTGGTTGCGGTACTTGTACATTGGTTTGCAGCCAAGGTGCAAAATTGTACTTGAGGTGCGTAAATAAAGTGTCGAGCTTATTATCGGGCACCGAACCGGTAGCCGCATTAATTGCGCCGGCATTTGCTGCCGAATTTCACGATATTCCGACCGAAACTTTTGTTGGTATGATTAAAGCATTGGGCTTTAATTATGTAACCGAAGTGGCATTTGGTGCCGATTTGGTGGCTGCAAAATACAAAGAAATTTTTGACGACCCGAATGCAAAACCGGTAATTTCTGCTAATTGTCCGGCAGTTTTGCACTATGTAATGCAATTTCAACCCGAACATACCAACTCAATTGCGCCAATTATTTCACCCATGATAGCTATGGCAAGAGTGGTGCGTAAAAAGTATGGCGAAAATGTACGTACGGTTTTTATTGGCCCGTGTATTGCCAAAAAAACCGAAAGCGACGATGTAGATGCTGCCCTTACGTTTACCGAATTGCGCGAGTTGCTTTCCATGTATCGCATTCATCCCATGACTGCATCGCCTTCCGATTTCGACCCGCCGTTAGGGGGTAGGGGAGCTATTTTCCCGATTCATCGAGGTATGGTGCAAACGGCCCTTATGAACGATTCGAGTATTGAAGGCAATGTAGTAGTTGCCGAAGGACACCGAAATTTGAAAGAAGCGGTAAATGAATTTAAAAACGGCACTTTTGGCTCAAGCCATTTGGATGTGCTTACTTGCAACGGCTGTACCATGGGGCCCGGAATGTCGAAAGGCGGAACTCGTTTTGCCCGAAACACTGCCGTTATTAAATATGTAAAAAAGAAGGTTGAAGAGTTAGATAAAGCGCAGTGGGAAAAGGATATGGAAACTTTTCTTACGCTCGATTTTGAACGAAATTACCGACCCAAAGACCAGCGGTTGAAAATGCCCAACGATACGGCTATTACCGAAATTTTGCGCAAAATGGGCAAATATACCATGTCCGATAGGCTAAATTGCGGCTCGTGCGGGTATAATACGTGTCGCGAGCATGCTATTGCTATTCACAGAGGTTTGGCGGAAGTTGAAATGTGCTTGCCTTATTCAATTACTCAACTGCATAATTCTATTGAAGAATTGGCGCAAACCAACGAGGCACTTGAATCGATGCAAGCCACCTTGCGCCATACCGAAAAGTTGGCAGGCATGGGGCAAATGTCGGCAGGCATAGCGCACGAGCTCAATAATCCGCTTGGTGTGGTAATTATGTATGCCAATATTTTGCTCGACGAAGCCGACTCAAGTTCGCAACAATACGAAGATTTGAAACTTATAGTTGCACAAGCCGACCGATGCAAGAAAATTGTAGCCGGATTGCTTAATTTCGCACGAAAAAACCAGCTTAACTTAACCGAAATTCAGGTCGATAACTTAATACGTAACGCAATAAGTTCGGTAACTATTCCCGAAAATATTGATGTTATGGTTGAAAATAACCATCATTTGGTAATTACGGTTGATGTAGAACAATTACTGCAAGTGTTTACCAACCTGATAAAAAACGGATGCGAAGCTATGCCCGAAGGCGGAATATTGCATTTCAATTTCAGTAAAAACAGCGATTATTGGGTATTTACCATAAGCGACACCGGTTGCGGGATTAGTCAAGAAAATATCGACAAAATTTTCGAACCGTTTTTCACTACAAAAGAAATAGGAAAAGGTACCGGTTTAGGCTTGGCAACAAGCTACGGTATTGTGAAAATGCATAAAGGAAGTATTAGCGTAATGTCTAACAACCTTCCGGATACCGGACAAACCGGTACAACATTTATTGTAAAAATTCCACAAAAATTTAATTAATTCAGAAAACTATTATGAATACAAAGAAAACCGTTTTAATAACCGACGATGATGCCGATTATTTGTTTCAACTTAAAACAATGGTTGAAAGTTTTGGTTACAATGTAATTACAGCCGATAGTCCGGCAGAATCGGAAGAAATTTTTAACGCTCAAAAACCCGATTTGGCTATTTTCGATTTAATGATGGATGCCGACGACAGCGGTTTTGTACTTACCTATAAAATTAAACGCAAATACCCCGATGTACCGGTAATTATTGCCACCGCAGTAGCTGCCGAAACCGGTGTAAGTTTCAATTTAGATTCCGACATTTCGCGCCAATGGATTAAAGCCGATTTGTATTTGGAAAAAGGTTTGCGCCCCGACCAACTGCACCGCGAAATTAACCGATTACTTAAGTTATAAAGATAGAAGATATTAGACTTGAGATGTGAGACTGCTAAATGTATAACATCTCTTGTCTAATATCTAACATCTAATGTCTAAAAAAAATGGAATTACTAAAAGTTCTTGTTGTTGACGACGAACCCGGTATTCGTGCCGGTATTAAGCGTGTTTTGGATAAATTTACCGTAAATTTTCCTTTTGTTGAAGAAGCTTTTTATTTCGAAACCACCGAAGCCGATTCGGCTGAAATAGCTTTAAAACTGCTGACTTCGGAACAATTCGATATTTTGCTCCTCGACAATAAACTGCCGGGGATGGAAGGTATTGAGCTGCTCGAAATTCTGAAAAACCAACAAAACGAAATTATAACGGTAATGATAACTTCGTATGCTTCGCTCGATTTGGCAGTGCGTGCCACCGACAACGGCGCATTCGACTTTGTACCCAAACCATTTACACCGCAAGAACTTAAAACGGCTGTTGAATCTATAGCAAAGCATTTATTCCTGCGCCGAACAACCAAAAAAATGCAAGCTGCCGGCAAGGAAGTGCGTTTTAAATTCCTTTCGGTTTTGTCCCACGAACTAAAAGCTCCGCTAAATGCCATTGAAGGCTATTTGGATTTGATGCGAGTAAGGCAAGCCGGCGATGCCATTGAAAATTATGATGAAATGATTCGTCGTTCGCTTGACCGTGTGCAAGGTATGCGTAACCTTATTATGGATATGCTAGACCTTACCAGAGCCGAATCGGGCAAAAGAAACCGTAACTTAACTACTTTCAATATAAGAACGGTAGCAGAACATGTTTTTCATACATTTCAGCCGTATGCCATACAGCGCGATATAAGTGTGCTGCTCGATTGTCCGCAAGAACTTGCTATTACTGCCGACATTGATGAAATTGAGATTATTCTGAATAATTTGGTTTCCAATGCCGTTAAATACAATAGTAAAAACGGGAAAGTGAATGTGCTGATAACCAAAATTGATACCTTGCTTACCATGCAAGTAACCGATACCGGAATAGGCATGAACGAAGAAGAGGTGGCAAAGCTTTTCCATGAATTTGTTCGAATAAAAAATGTTAAAACCAAAAATATTTCGGGCAGCGGATTAGGACTTTCAATTATAAAAAAAATTGCCGAAACTTATGGTGGCACTGCTATGGTAAAAAGCACGCCTGACGTAGGTACAACTTTTACCGTAACGTTGCGACTAAACAATTAAGCAGGTAAAGCCGGTAAATTATTGTTAAATTGGACTTAGCATACACGTTTCTAGTAAAAATATTTTATTTTTGAAGCAAAATAAGTATACAATATGCTGCCAGCTAAAACCGTCGAACGCCTAAGTGCTTACAGAAGAACGTTAGATTTGTTTTCTAAGAACGGAACTCAATTTGTTTTTTCGCACGATTTGGCTGCAAGGCTTAATCTTACGCCGGTACAAGTAAGGCGCGATTTAATGCTTATCGGTTATTCGGGGCAAATACGCAAAGGCTACCATGTAACCGAATTACGAAACCACATTAGCGAAACAATCGATTCGCATTTGGCTATAAATATTGCCATTTTTGGCATTGGCGACCTTGGCAAAGCGCTTGCCGGTTATTTTATGGGCAAGCACAACAAAATGAATTTAGTGGCAGCTTTCGATATCGACCCCAATAAAGTAGGCAAAGTTATTGCCGGTGTTAAATGCTATCATTTAAGCGAAATAAATCAAAAAGTTAAAGAACTGAACCTTAGCATTGCGCTGCTTACCGTACCTACCAACGTAGCTGAACAAGTGGCCGAAATTATTGTGCTTTCCGGAATTAAAGGTATAATGAATTACACTACGGTACCGCTTACCGTAACTTCCGAGGTGTGTTTGGAAGAATACGACATGATTACCTCGCTCGAAAAATTGGTTTTCTTTGTGAAAACAAAAAACAAAAAACTGTAAGATAATGGTTAATTTTAAATTTTGATTTTTGAATGTTGAATTTTGAATTTTCTTATTCATTATTCTATTAATTCAGTTAATTGGGTCAATTCAGTCAATTTTGAAGAAGATGGAAATACACTATGGTACGGAAATAAAACGCAAAATTCGTAACCCGATCATAACAACCGGTTCTTTCGATGGTATTCATTTTGGACACCAATGCTTGATTAAATATATTAACCGGATTGCAGCGCACGAAAACGGCGAGTCGGTGCTGGTTACGTTTCATCCGCACCCAAAAAAAGTGCTTTTCCCGAACCAATCGCTTAAGCTTATACAAACCCTCGACGAAAAAATAGAAACACTGGAAGCTACCGGCTTGCAGCACTTGGTTTTAATTCCATTTACAAAAGAATTAGCCGGTATTTCATCCATAAATTTTCTGCGGAAATATATCATTGATGCCATTGGTATACACACTATGGTTATAGGCTACGACCATAAATTTGGCAAAGACCGACAAGGCGGCGTTGAGTTTTTAATTGAACTCTCTAAATACTATAACTTTAATGTAATACAAATAGATGAGCAGCAAGTTGAATTTGCTACAGTAAGCTCTACCCTTATAAGGTACGAAATTACTAAAGGCGACGTTGAAAAAGCGAATGAATATTTGGGTTACGATTGGTTTTTGTATGGTACGGTAGAGCCGGGAACCCGCATGGGCAGGCGCATTGGGTACAGGTCGGCAAACTTGTATATAGCCGACGATTGCAAAATATTGCCGGCAACCGGAGTGTATGATTGCAGTGCGCTAATAGCCGGCAAAACCTACCAAGCACTGGCATTTATTGACAACGCTGCAGTAAACAATAAAGTTAGGGTACATATACTTAATTTTTCCGACGAAATTTACGGACAACAAATTCGAATTGCTTTCCATCGATTTATTCGCAACAAATTTCAGTTTTATTCGGTAACTTCGTTGGCACGGCAAATACAATCGGATGTTGAAAAAGTGCTTTTGGACTAAAATGCAATAATTATGGGTATTACAGACCTGACAGGTTTCGAAAACCTGTCAGATCTATTGGGTATTTTTTTACAAAAATTCGAGTTCATCGGTCATTTTTTCGTCAATTTCTCTTAAATGGAAGTTATAGAAATTAGCTTTACTGTCGCCGAACCATTCTAATACTTCTTCGCGTTTTATACTGCTTGGTTTATTGGTGAAAAAACTTGCAAACGAAGTAAATTTCCAATCATTCAAATTTTCGGTAAATTCGTGGTTTATTGGATTATAGTGTATGTAATGGATTAAATTGCGGAAATTGGTATCGGTATCGATTAGTTTGCGTTCGAAAGGACGTTCGAATAAGCTGCCTTTTCGGGCTTGTTGCTTGTTGAAAGCTTGTGCGTAGGAATTAAAAAGATTAGAAAATTGTTTTGAAATAAAGCTATTCAATTCATCAGCCCTGACAGGGTTCAAAACCCTGTCAGGGCTTGAATGTAGCAATTCATTTAACTCTTGTTCCGGCTTTATTCTTACCGCAAAATGAAAATGGTTTGGCATTAAGCAATAGGCAAAAGTATCGGCAATTGGGTTGATATATTGGGCGTATTTTTTCAGAAAAAAAATATAATTGTCGTCGTTTTTAAAAAAATCTTCCTCGCTTACTGCATGGTTGTATATGTGATAGTAATATCCTGGTTCTAAAGGTATTTTTGTTTCCATAGTACTATTTAAAAGTTTGTTTGTTTTCAGCCCTGACATGTCTGTTATTTTTTTGATATTCGTGTTTCAGACCTGACAGGTTTTCAAAACCTGTCAGGTCTCTCCAAACAGAAAGTTTTTTTGTGACAATATATGTCATTTATGTGTAGATTACAAACAGATTAAAACTATGCTTGTCTGTATTGAAGTTTTCCTTCTGACAAATTGGTAATTTGTAATAATTTAATTCATTGCATATTTATTCAATTGAAATAGATGCGTCGTCCGGATTTTCAATATTATATGTAACTAGCACTGTTTTAATATAGGATGGATTTTTATCTAACAACTTTATCAATTTATAACTTTTTCCATAAACTGAAAATGAAATTTCAGTTTTATATTTTACAGTTGTTTTAGTCCCCGACTTAGTTTCGGTTGGCATTTCAATAGTTTCATATTTTATTATCTGTCCAATGGTAGAACGGTTATTGTCTTTATTAAATGTTACTTTAATGTCCTCCCAATTTACGAAACTTTTTAATGTCATAATGACAAAAAGAAAAATAAGCAGCGTGTAAACAATATAAGAAGTATAATTTTTAGTTGATTTAATAACGTTTTTTTTCTTTTTTAATCGGTTGTAGCTTTTCATATCGTTTGTGAATTTTAATTCCATTAATTAAAAAAATGTGTTGAGTATTTTATTCAATTATTGAGTAAAAGTATAAAAGTTCCACCATTGATGCAAAATATTTTTGTTTTTGTCTTTTTTTTGGCATAAACCAAAAGTTACGCGGTGTACATAATTTGAATGAATGACTGAAATTCATTTCAATATTTTTATCATAAATTATGCTTAGCAGGGTAATTTAAAGAAATAAAAAATATTTTTGGATATTTTTAGTATTTCCCAAAATGTTTGTATATTGCGCTTATGCAATTTAAGTTAAATAACCAAGATATTCCGCTGCGTTTTGTGCAAAAACCCCGTGCACGACGCATAAGTATTACCATAAAACCGTTTCACGGTATTCTGGTAGGAGTACCTCCGGGTCTTTCGGTTAACGAAGCACAGCGTTTTGTTGAAATGAAAAGAAAGTGGATTCAGAAAGCCTTGGATAAAACCTCTGAGCAAGAACGTAAGTTCACCATTTTTACCGAAAACACGTATTTTGTTACCCGAAACCACGAATTATGCATCGAACGTACCGATGGCGAACGAATTAGAGGCAAAATTGAAAACCGAAAAATTAGAATATTTGTGCCTCATGGTATCGATATAAAAAACGATGTGGTTCAACTTTCAATACGTAAGGGAATTGAAATGGCTTGGGCTAAAGAGGCTAATGAAATGCTGCCTGCTCGTATTATGGCGTTGGCTAAGGAACACGGGTTGTTCTTTAATAAATTAACAATAAAAAATGTAAAATCGAAGTGGGGCAGTTGTACCGGCAGAAACGATATAGTGCTCAGTATTCATCTGGTGCGTTTGCCCGATATTTTAATCGATTATGTGCTGCTGCACGAATTGGTTCATACTATTCATAAAAACCATGGGCCGGCATTTTGGAGCATGCTGCATAAGCTTACCGGCGATTCGCACGGTTTAGACGACCAATTGAATCATTTTTCCATTCGCATGTATTAAAATTGTGGTTTTTAAAAACAAAAAAGGCTGCCGGTTAAATACCGACAGCCTTTTTCTTAAGTATATTCAAGCTATAAGTTACGTTTTCTTCTTCTTCGGAACAAATTAGCTTTTGACTCCTCGCGTTTTAGCAGTCGCTCAATGTTTTGCTGATGCGTAAATAACAACGCAATAGAAATTACAATGGAGAAAATAATCAGCGAGTTTACTGTTTCTTGAAAAATTCCAATAAGCATAACCGGAAACGATAATCCGGCAATCATTGAACTTAACGAAACATATTTGGAAAGCAACAACATAACAACAAAAATACCTGCTGCTATTAATGCCGATGGGGTGTGTATGGCAAGCACCAAGCCCATAAGCGTTGCAACTCCTTTGCCGCCTTTAAAGCCCACATAAATAGGGAAAACATGACCAAGCACGGCGGCGGCACCTAAAATAATCTGAAAATTGATGTAAGCTGTTGTTCCCGGAATGAACATGTGAAATAAGCCTACAATTTTTACGGCCAAAAAGCCTTTAAACAAATCGAAAACCAACACCGGGATTCCGGCTTTTACGCCCAATATTCTAAATGTGTTTGAGGCGCCCGCGTTTCCGCTTCCGTGTTCTCTGATATCAATTCCGTAAACTGCTTTGCCTATCCAAACCGAAGTTGGTATTGCACCCAACAGATAAGCTCCCAAAACTGCTAATACGGTAGTTACTGTTACCATAAACGAACGTTTTAATTTAATTTTGCTTTTAAATTGCTTTAACTTGGCTACAAAAATAACAATTATTTAATATTAAAAAAAGGGTTTTGGCTGCATTGGCATGCCATACATATAATTTTAATGACAATTGTCAGGTTTTTCTCTCAAAAAATATTGAGTTAAAACGTATAAAAATCAACTTATTCAAACAATATTTTTTGCAAGTTGAAGATTAATAGGCATTGCTTGAAAATTGTAAATTTAAGTAAAATTTAACCAAATTTTAATTTTGATAACGCAACGCTACTATTGAAATTAATAATATTATATCAATAATTTCTTTAATAGGTGTTGTTTTTTTAATATGAAATAATTGTGTCATTTTAATAAAAAGCGTATTTATGTTTTATAACATAGTTTTTTGAAGTTTTGAGTCGTTCGGTTTGTATATATCGGTTTGATTTTCTATTGGTATACAGGGTAATTTTGGTATATTTTAATATCATATAAAGGTTTCGTTTGCAAAAACCTCGCTTATTGCTGCTTGGTATTCGTTTTTGTTTTTTGCCTTCCTGAATTTCTTATACACTTTGTCCGAATTGGTAAACGAAAGCGCAAAATATTCCCAAAAACCAAGCATTTTTAAAATTACTTGTTTGTCGCCGCCTTCCGATTGCGAAAGGTAGCTTGCAAAAAGTGCCGCATGAAATTCGGCAAACTGTTTTTTTGCATCGAACGCTAAGTTGCTGTTTTTTTGTTGAATTTGCGCTGCCAAAAAAGGATTCGAAATAACAGCCCTGCCTATCATAAAGTGTTTTACGGTAGGGAATTGCTCCGATAGTTGAAGGCAGTCTTCAACCGAAGCAATATCGCCGTTATAGCAAACCGGATGTGTTGAAATTGGCAGCACTTCGGCAAATAGATTGCGGTTTGCCATGCCTCGGTATAGCTGTTTGGCGTACCGCGGATGTATAATAACTTCGGTAAGCGGATAGTTATTAAAGATTTGCAACATACTTGCCAATGCATTTTCATTATAAACCCCCGAGCGCAGTTTAATGGAAAGGTTGAGGCTTATTTTGGGCAAAACTTCGTCGAGAATTTGTGCCGTAAGCTCCGGTTTATCGAGCAGTCCGGCGCCTAATCCGCGGTTTGTTATCATAGGGTAGGGGCAACCCAAGTTCCAATTTACTTCGGTATACCCTTGGTCGGCTAAAAAGCTGCACATGCTTATAAAATCATGCGGTCGGTTGGCCATTATTTGCGGAATTACATGAATTCCAACATTGTTTCCGGGCAACAAATCGCGCATTTGTTTGTTGCTTAGTCCGCCTTTTGAATCGACACGCAAATAGGGCGCAAAGTACTTGTTTATGCCGCCAAAATATTGCTCAAAAAGCTTGCGGAAAGTATAATCGGTAATTCCTTGTATGGGAGCAAGCGAAAGTTCGAAGGGGTGCGATTGGTTATTTTTCAATTTATTTTTGTATATGGTCTACTTTAATAAGTTATGTTTTAGCTTTAAAAACTGCGAAGCGGTTCAGAAAACGTTTAAAATCTAACTTCGGAAAGTAGAAATTATTTCAATAATTAAAACATCAACGGTAGCTTCATTTACTTTGAAACGCTCGTCGGTTCGGTGGTTTATAACCCAAGCTATTTTTTCATCCGAAATTAGCAATGGGGTATCTTTTTTTTGAATCGAAGTAAATTTTTGGTCAATAAAAAAATCCGAAAGTTTCTTTTCTCCTTCCATTCCAAAAGGTTGGAAACTGTCGCCCGGTTTAAAGTAGCGTATTTTTAGCGGAAATTTTAATTTGTCGGCATCAAAAAAGGCTTTGTTTTTGGTTTTTTCAAGCATAAAATCTTCTTTTTCTATTTTTTTGAATTGAAGCGAAGTGTTTTCCGAAAGCATAACTTTTATAGTAAACTCCGGAATTATCAATTCCATGTATTCAATTTTTTTTTGTTGAATTATTGAAATAAAATTACGCTCAATAAATAATTGATGTGTTTTTGAACTGAAAGTTCTGCCCGGTTCGCCATGCAAACTTTCAAAAATTTGCAAACTTTGTTTGGAGTTAAACCCAAACGGCTTTATTAATTCGAAAATAAGGGTTTTTGGAGCCACTTTTTGAAGTAGAAGTACCGAATTTATTCTTATTTCATCTTTAAAAACAGCGAAAATTTCATTTTTTGTTGCTCTTAGGTATTCATTATAAATAATTTCAACTTCGTGCAGTTTACTAATGGTAGCAAACAGGTTTTTCTTGTAACTTGGTTTTATTGCTTCAAATTGCGGAATAATATCAATGCGTAATTTGTTACGTAAGTACTTTGTCTTAAGGTTACTGCTGTCGGTACGCCAACTTATGCTATTATTAATTGCGTAAGCTTCTATTTCTTTGCGGAAAAAAGAAAGTAACGGGCGAATAATTTTACCGTTTTTTGGTTTAATGCTTCGCAGTGCTTTAATTCCGCCGCCGCGGAGGGTATTTATATGAAAAGTTTCAATTACGTCGTCGGCATTATGCGCAACAGCAATGTAGCTACATTTCAATTGTTTGCGCTGTTCCTCGAACCATTTATAGCGCAATTCTCGGGCGGCTTCTTGTATGCTAAGTTTGTTTTCGGCAGCATACTTTTCAGTTTCGAATTTAATAACGTTAAGCGGTAAGTTTAAATTCGAACTTAGTTTTTCAACAAAAGCTTGGTCGCCGTCCGATTCCGCGCCGCGCAAACCAAAATTGCAATGTGCAACCACACATTCGAACTCTAAGGTAGTTAAAATGTGCAGCATAACAACCGAATCAATTCCGCCGCTTACCGCAATCAACAGCTTTGTTTTTGGTTGCAGCTGAAATACTTCGGCTATATATTTTTGCGTTTTTCGTATCATTGTTGCGGGTTTAGGAGGTTAAAAAATGCTTGTGATTTAAGCAAACACTCGTTGTATTCGTCGTTAATAGCTGAAAGCGAAGTAATTGCGCTGCCGGTCATGTACGACAGGTATTGGTTGGTTTGGTTGTATTGCAAGCTGCGAATAACTACATTAAAATCGAAATTGCCGATTTCGGTTATATAACCCACACAGCCCGAATACAAACCGCGTTTGGTAGTTTCATGTTCTTCAATTAGTTGCATGGCACGTACTTTTGGTGCTCCGGTCATTGAGCCGGGCGGAAAGCACGATTTTAATAGCTCGGCAACCGTTATTTCGGGTGCAACTTGGCAAGTAATCGTCGAAATCATTTGGTGCACCATAGGGTAAGTATATACCTTGCAAAGTTCTTCAACCGTAACCGAACCGCTTGCGGCAATTTTCGATAGGTCGTTGCGAACCAAATCGCAAATCATAATATTTTCCGACCGTTCTTTCAGGTTGTTTTCTAAATCAAGTTTTAGTTGCATGTCTTCCAAGGCCCATTGCGAGCGGCGTGCAGTACCTTTCATAGGTTGTGCAATTAGTTTTGCTCCGTTTTTTTTTAAATATCGTTCGGGGCTTGCCGAAAGCAGAAATTTATCTTTCAATTTAAAGAAAACACCAAAAGGCGCATTGCTTTGCGTGCTGAGTTTAGCATAGATTTCATATGGGTTTACGTTTATTTTCTCGGCATAAAATTCCATGCAAAAATTGGCCTCGTAAATGTTCCCTAATTGTATGTTTTTAAGTAGCTTACCTACCTTTTCGGTATACGTTTCGTGGTTTATTCGGTGTTGTGCTTGCCCTGTAATTGTTTCGTGCTTTTCGGGTGCCGGTTCAGGCAATATTTCGATATTAAACGGATAATGGCTTTTAACTTCAACAGATGAAGTTGAAGCCCAAATACTTATTTCAGGTTCGAAAAAGAACATATTCGGAAATTCGATGTTGTCCGGATTATTTGAGTTCAAATTTTCAATTTCATTTTTTAATTCGTAACCTAAAAAGCCAAATAGGTCGGTTTTATGTTCGTTATAAAATTTATCGAGCAATTCGAAGTTGTTTTTTTCTTCGGAAGCTTGAATAAAACGATGTGCGCCGCAAGCAAAAATCCATTGGTATTCGGAATAACTGTCGGTTAAATCGAGGTTTGAATCGAGCAGCATGAAGTATTCGAATTGCCGAGCAAACGACAACAGTTGTTGTTTTAACTTTTGTTGTTGGTTAATAGTTAGGAGTATAGTAGTTTTAAACATAATGTTTTGTTGCTTGGCAAAGGTACAAAAAACAAGCGTTTTTACTAATTGGTTGAAAAAAAAAGCCACTAATTTGGTGTTGGATTAAACGAAAAAAACTTCCCGAGCGAGTGCAAGGAAAGTTTTTTAAGAAAGAGCTGCTCGAAATGTTAGGAGAGCAATCGAGCAGCTCTGATTGTGTTGGTTGCGAATGTTACGAGAAATGCTGCGACAAAAGTAGAAATAATTTTCAATTCTGCAAACGATTGCGAATTTTTTTTCGAAAAAAGATAAAAAAGTTTTTTTTTTGTTTTTTTATGCTTTAAGGTTGCTTTGTATGTAGTTATTTTTCAACAGATTTTGTTTGTTTGTGGCAAAATAGTAATTTCGTAGCTTAAAGAAAAATTACCGGCAATGACTATTCAAGTTTGCAACAGTTATTGGAAACCTGTCCCAAAATAGCTAAAAGACCGCAAATTGGAATTTGAAGATATACTTCACTACCAAAAAATAATTGTTGCACTTTCGGAAACGGATAGGATTATGTGGGAAATTGATAAAGTGGGGATTGAATAAAATGAATGATGTTATGCAGGGTGTAAGCATTTATATTTTTGAAAAAAAGAAAAAGCAATGATAGAGTTAAGCAGGAAAATAATAGAATTAATTGAAAATGCCAGAAATTATGTAGCTAAAAAAGCAGAATACGGAACACGATTGCTCAATAAGGTTTCAAACGATTTGGTGCAACGATTAGGAAAAGGATACTCGGTGGATAATTTGGAAAATATGCGCAGGGTGTATATTGCCTATAAAGAGCAGTTTATAATATCCGAGAACGGTTCTCGGATATTGACCAACCGGCTAAATTCCGAGAATGGTTCTCGGAAATTGCCAAGCGATTTTTTAACATGGAGTCATTATCTTTTTTTGTCGCGAATGGCAAATGTTGAAGAAAGACGATTTTATGAAATTGAATCGTTGGCAGGAAATTGGGGCATAAAAGAACTGAAAAGACAATTTAATTCAGGATTATACGAACGATTGGCTTTAAGCCGAAATACAGAAAAAGTAAAGGAACTTGCATCCAAAGGACAAATAGTTGAAACGCCCACAGATATGCTCAAGGAACCCTATATACTTGAATTTTTGGGTTGGGAAGAAAAACACGAATATTCAGAAACCGATTTGGAAACCGCAATTATTAACCAAATCGAAAAATTTATGCTCGAATTGGGAAAGGGCTTTTTCTATGGCGGAAGACAAGTGCGGTTTTCGTTCGACGAGGAACATTTTAGAGTCGATTTGGTATTTTATAACCGTTTGCTAAAATGCTTTGTGCTTTTCGACCTAAAAATTGGGAAACTTACACATCAGGATTTAGGGCAAATGCAAATGTATGTAAACTATTACGACCGATTCGAAAAAACAGAAACCGAAAACCCAACCATTGGTATTATTTTATGCAAAAATAAAAACGATGCAATGGTAGAAATTACCTTGCCCAAAGACAACAACCAAATTTATGCAGCAAAATATCAAACCATATTACCCTCGAAAGAAGCCTTAAAATCGATATTAAACAGTTATGAATAACAACAAATCCATCGCTCAAATATACCATTTCGACCTGTACGGAAAACGCGAAAAAAATACAAGTTTTTGAACCAAAATTAGCTTAATATCATTGCTTCGAACAATCTAAACCCAAAAGAATCAAGTTTTTTCTTCACCAACAAAAATTTTAAAGGAAGCAGAAAATATGAATGAAGAGTTTAATTTTTACATTGACGAACATCATATTTCAAATGATCCCAATCTAATGCAAGATGGACTCGCGATAATGAAATTTCCGAAATATATCCATTTTAAAAGTCCAATGTTAGAAGGTCCATTTGAAAGTTTGGACGATTTAAGACAAAATTCAAGCATTTTTAACCGAATAGCTGCAACAAATTCGAAAAGAGCTCAGCAGTTATTAAACCCGGCGAAAATAAATGAGGTACAAGATTTAATATTTACTGAACTTGGGAAAAGCCATTCAAGGGATTTTATAAAAATGATGGAACATACATGGCGTTTAGAAGTTAAAAGAGGTGAAATTTCAGGTATTCATTTTTTTGATTACACAAGAATGAATCTTATCTCAGAAATCTATCCTGATAAAAATGGAGTCTGGAAAGGTTTGTTTACGATTATAAATGAAAATAATAAAAGAATAATTAAGAAATCAACTTTCTTTCCTGTATTTTGGAATAAAACTATACTATTTGATGAATGTGAATTTGCCGTTGAAAATATGAAAAAAGTCGAAAATTCAGAATGTAAGTATTATTCTAAAACAAGAAGTGGTGTTCCTGTGGAAATAATTAAAAGAAATGGAAAATTAGTAACAATTTATCCGTTAATTAGCGGTTGATTTTTCAAAAAAATAATATTATGAAAGTTGAAAAACTATACTAATATTTAAAATATTAAAGTTTCAGTTTAAGTAAGGGTAATCAGCTTAAAAGTATTTAGTTGCAATTTGGTCATGCCATTAATGTCCCGAGCAAAATTGCAAAGATTACCAATGAATATTTAAAGCATTACCCTATAACAACTGAAAAAATAAACCTATAAGTTGATTTTATGAAAATTATTACTATATTTGCCGACCGATTATTTGCATTTCAGTACGATGATGAAGAAGAAAACGAATTAGACCGATTGCTTAATTTGTGGCACGATACTGAATATTTGTACGATTTTATGAAGCAAAACAAAGCTGATTTGCCGGCAAACAAATCGGTAAATAAAATAGTTTCGCAAATAATTAGAAATGCCGAAGATATTGAAGATAAATTGGTTGAATTGTCGGAAAATGAAAACAAAAATTTAGCTGCTTTTTTAAAACCGCTTTACAACCATGAGTATAATGAAGTAAATTTATCGAAACAGAAAGGACGCAAAAACTACTTACGAATTTACGCACTTCGAATAGAGAATAATTTATTTGTAATAACCGGCGGTGCAATAAAGTTTACCTTACTTATGGAAGAACGTGAACATACAGCCAACGAGCTGATAAAAATAGAACGCTGTCGAAATTTTCTACGTGAAAACGGTGTTATGGATGCCGATTCATTTTTTGAATTTTTAATTGAACTACAATGAACAACCGAGAGAAATTTTTAAAATTAGTATCCGAAAACAATTCGGGTACCATTGACCGAATAAAAGACCGAATAAAGAACCGTGCCTACTTAAACGAATCGCAGCAAATAGCCCTTAAAATTTTAACCAAGCTCGAAGCGTTAAATTGGTCGCAAAAAGACTTGGCGGCACAAATGCATGTTAGTCCGCAGCAAATTAATAAAATAGTTCGAGGAAAGGAAAATTTAACACTCGAAACTTTAATTAAGGTTCAAAATATTTTGGGTATTCCTGTATTGGCAAGTTTTTACGAAAACAGTGAAGCCAAAGCAACAGGTTTAGCCAACAGTTATCATACGCTTACAAATATTGAACCTACGCTTCCTGTTCAAGCGAATTACTCAAGTAAAGGTATTTGGTTTAATGGGCAAGTTTCTACCGGCAACATGGTTAATTACGATAAAAAAACAGCTTAATGAAAAATACAAGTTTGCCAATTAGTTTTGTGCTAAATGGTATTAAAAATGAACAATTTGCAATTTTCGAAGAAAACTATACTACCGACAACCCTTCGGAAATAAAATTAGGTTTTGAATTTAAGATAGATCAAACGAACCGATTAGTGGGTGTTTTTATTCATTGCGAGTATATTCAAGCAGATAAACTACTTTTAAAGCTTATTTATAGTTATCAGTTTAAAATCACCCCCGAATCGTGGAGTAATTTGCAAACCGAAAAAATGAAAATTGTTTTAACCAAATCATTCTTAGCGCACTTAGCAATGATTGCAACCGGCACAACTCGCGGAATAATATTCGCAAAAACTGAAGGAACTAAATTATCGAACATTATGGTACCACTAATTAATGTTTCAGAAATGATTCAGGCAGATGCAATTTTTGATTTATAAACCCACCGAAAGCGGCTACCAACCTGCCCAAAAGTGGCTCAAAGACCGTAAAGACCGCAAATTGGAATTTGAAGATATACTTCACTACCAAAAAATAATTGTGGCACTTTCGGAAACGAATAGGATTATGGGGGAAGTGGATTTGGTGGGGGGTGAATAGATTGCACTTGATAGGTCAGTTTATTGTCGATTTCTACGCCCATTCGTTAATGCTGGTTATTGAACTAGACGGTTCTGTTCATAATTCAAATGAAGCAAAAGAGTACGACGAAAACAGAACAGCCTTTTTGAATGAATTAGGAATTAAAGTTATTCGTTTTACCAACCAACAAGTTGAACAGTATTTAATGCAAGTTGTTAAGGAAATTGAAACGGTAATTAATGAAATTCAGTCAAGTAGTATAAATTAATAAAAAATCGCAATTCAAAAGCATGTATAAAAAATGCTGTTTTAGAAATTCACTTGTAGATTTTTTCTAAATAAAATCAAATTTCATTGGTTGAATTCTAATGTTCTGAAATATAATGACATATTGATTATTGCAAATTTATTTCTCTCAAATAAAACCTTCAATTTTTCAAAGAAAAAAAATAAGACTTGTAAGTATTAAAATAAATATTGTATTTTTGTAATTAAAATCATAAAAACACAATTATGGCTTACAACTTGTTAAAAGGAAAACGCGGAATTATTTTCGGAGCACTCAACGATATGTCGATTGCTTGGAAAGTAGCGGAAAAAGCGCACGAAGAAGGCGCAATTTTTACTTTATCGAACACCGCAGTAGCAAAACGATTTGGTGATATTGAGACTTTGTGCGAAAAAACCGGTTCGCAATTTATTGCCGCCGATGCAACCAATGTTGAAGAATTAAGAGAATTGTTTGTTCGCTCGATGGAAATTTTGGGCGGAAAAATTGATTTTGTTTTGCATTCAATTGGTATGTCGCTTAACGTGCGTAAAGGTTTAACCTACGACAAAATTAAGTACGAGTATTACGAAAAAACCCTCGATATTTCAGCCGTTTCATTCCATAAAACCTTGGCAGTGGCTCGCGAACTCGATGCAATAACCGAAGAAGGTTCGGTAGTAGCACTTTCGTACATTGCCGCACAGCGCACGCTTTACGGCTACAACGACATGGCCGATGCCAAATCATTGCTCGAATCGATAGCTCGCAGTTTTGGCTATATTTATGGGCGCGACAAAAAAATTAGGATAAATACCATTTCGCAATCGCCCACCCCAACTACTGCCGGTAGTGGCGTAAAGGGTTTCGACGGTTTGATGGATTTTACCGAGCGCATGTCGCCGCTTGGTAATGCAACTGCCGACGATTGTGCAAATTATTGTATTGTAATGTTTTCGGATTTAACCAAAAAAGTAACCATGCAAAACTTGTTTCACGATGGCGGGTTTAGCAGCATGGGTATGAGCTTAAAAGCAATGAGCATGTATAATAAGTCGTTAGATCCGGATATTCAAATTCCGCCCGATTTAGATTAAATAAATAATTGTAAAAAGGAAGCAGCAATGCTTCTTTTTTTTTATCATAATTTTTCTTTTTTTGCTCCTAAAACCACTTATTTATAGCGCTATTTAATAAAAAAAACGTCTCAAACATTGCTATTTAAGACGTTTTTATTGAGTACTTATTTTTTGAAGACTTGAAAATCTATACTATTGTCTATCAGTTATTTGTGTTGCTTAGTTTCCTTTTTCCATCGAAATTAAAAACTCTTCGTTATCGCGTGAGCGTTTTAGTCGTTCGCGAAGGAAATCCATAGCTTCAAGCGAAGTCATATCGCCTAAATAATTACGTAAAATCCACATTCTATTCAAATGAATATCGTCATACAACAGTTCCTCGCGACGAGTGCTCGAAGCATTAAGGTCAACTGCCGGGTAAATACGTTTGTTCGAAAGTTTACGGTCTAATTGTAATTCCATGTTGCCGGTACCTTTGAATTCTTCAAAAATAACTTCATCCATTTTCGAACCGGTATCAATAAGCGCGGTAGCTAAAAT
>JAIFNC010000027.1 GCA_020047935.1 Bacteroidota bacterium | reverse complement strand
GGCAAGTATTGGGTGTTGACCAAAGTTTTGAAGGTAAACGAAAGGCATTGCAACTGGCAGAAAAAGAAAATGTAACGATAACCTACCAATTAGCCGATTTATTGGAAATTGAATTGCCTGCAAATAGTTTTGATGCCGTTGGTTGCATCTACTTTCATTTGCCGCCAACTATTGTTAAACCTATTTTTGAAAAACTATCAGCTTCATTGCAAACGGGCGGTTGTTTTATAATTGAAGTTTTCAATAAAACACAAATTCATCACAAATCGGGCGGACCTAAAGACATTGATATGCTTTACTCGGCTGAATTTATTCGCGAATTACTACCCAACTATAAGTTTATTGAACTCTACGAAACTGAAGTTATGCTGAACGAAGGCTCAGGTATTGGTCGCGTGCCTGAGTAACAAACCAACTGTCGCGATAGTTGGTCATAATATCGAGGTAGTGCGCTTGAGCTTTTTCGAGGTCTTTAAGTTTAAATTCATAAATTTCGGCTAACTGAAATATGGCGTTATCGGCCAATACTTCGTACCGAAAATTATTTGCTAAGTTTTCCAGAAAAGGAATGGCTTCGGTATATTTTTGTTCCTTAAACTTAATTTGTGCTCTGAGCCAAATTACTTCGTCTATTATTGAACTTGTATTATACCGAATTTCAATAGAGTCCAATATAATCCAAGCCTCTTTGTAGAGATTACGCTGTACCAACAAATCGGCACGAGCGTAGCTTTTAAGTGCCAATTCAACGGAATCGTAGTTCATGTTTTCGCTAATTATTAGCGCCAGTTCCAGTGCATCGTTCGAAATTAGTTTCGATGTACTGCCTTGAAGCACTTTAAGTTGCGATTCGGCCCAAGGAAAATCGCCGGTGTACCAAGCTGTTTTAGCTTTTTTGAATTTTGCTTCATAACCAATTTCCAATTCCTTATTTTCGTTTTCCACGCGAGCAAACAATAAAATTGCATCGTAAACTTCGCCGGTAAAAACCAAAATATCGGCCAAATCCATTCGGCAAGCATTAATAAGCGAAACCGGTAATCCTTTAATCTCTTGCGCTTGCTTCAATAATAATTTTGCGTTATCTGCCTTATTAAGCTTATAGGCTTGTAAATAAGCAAGTTCGCGAAGTAAATTAAATGTTCGCACCGACAACCCAAGTTCCGAAATAGTTGCCACATACCGCTCTTCGAGCGAAATAACTTCGGATTCTACCGTTTTGCCTGCCAGTGTTTTGGCGTATAAAGTGCTTAATAATTCGAATTTAGCTCGAATTAAATTAGTGCCTGCCGGGTGGGTTTTAATTACATAATCGAAACACGCTTCGGCAGTTTGAAACATTTCGGCTTTTTTAGCCAAAACGCCCAAATCGACAATTAGTTGTCCTTCGTTAAAATTTCTAATATCAAGCGCTTTAGCTTGCACAAATGCCAAATCGTAGTTTCCTTGTTGTAAATAGAACCAATAAAGCATTTCGGTAAAAGCATTCGAAGTTTCGACATTGTATTTTGCTTGCACTTTTTTCAGTAATGCAGTGCGCAACATGTCGTTAAATGTTCCGTCGATATTGTTTACGGTATAGTATTGCAAACGCATTTGTACTTCGTCCACACTAATCGGGTCATCTACAATTGCATTTAAAAATTCATCAATCATACCCGCAAAATCGCGCATATATGCTTTAATATTTGCCATTTCGTAGCGGAACATATTGCCGGGCAAAACCTCGCGAAGCTTTAAATAAACTTTTTCGGCAAAATCGTATTCGCGAATAGAAATAAACTCTTGCGCCAACCGAATACCTGCCGCATAGTTTGAAGGCAATCGGTCGATTGCATTAGTATAATAAGTAATAGCTTTTGGCAAGTTGTTCTGAACTTTATATAAATTTCCGAGTTTTACCGCCAAAGTAAAATCACTCGGGTTATTTCGCTGCTGCTTTTTGATTGATTTTTCAGCCGTTTCATAATCCTTCAATAATAATAAGCATCGAATATAATAATCGAAATAGGATGGCGAACCAACGCTTTCGAATAGTTTTAAATACAAATCGGCTGCTTTTACATATTCTTTGTTCTGATAATATTCCGAAGCCAGACGAGCATCGGTAACCGGATTTTGTGCGAACCCGGAAATTACAAAACTAATGCTCAAAAGTACGATTATTACACTTCGTTTCATTTTTCAATTTAAATATAAACAGAACAGATACAAATAATTACAACAATTCTTAATTTCGTTTACTTTCTCTAAAAAGCAGTTCTTTTTCTTCTTTTGAAAGGCTTTCGTAGCCCGATTTCTTAATCTTTTCCAGAATTGCATCAATATCGGCCTGATGTTGTTTTTTGAGTCTATTGTAATCGGGATTCCCGACAAAACTTTCGAAATTCCCTTGGTAATATCCCTTCCCGCCAAATGTTGCATGGCGAAAACTAAACCGAAAGCAGCACCGCCAAGGTGTGCAATATGCCCGCCGGCATTGCCCGAACGCAAACTGATAAGGTCTAAAACAATAGAAATAAGTGCTATGTATTTAAGTTTTACTTTGCCCAAAATAATAAGCATAATGGCATAATCGGGTACAATAACCGCTATTGCCACCGTAATAGCCAATACCGATGCTGAAGCGCCCAATGCACGCGAAAATTCTGCTTCCGGCGCAAAAACCGGAATAAAGTTATACGCAGAAACTCCAAAAATATTTTGCCGAAAACGTACAGCCACATCATATTAAAAAGTATGTGCAACACATCTTCATGCAAAAACATGTAGGTAATTATGGTATACGGTTTTATTATTAATTCGGAGAAAGATGCCGGCACTGCTAACCAATTAATAATACTGAATTCGGAGTTGAAAAAGTAGAAAAATGTATCGATAAGGTTAACCGCAACAAAAATAACGGTGTTTATAACAATAAGTTTAATAAACAAACTTGATGTTCGGTAAAACTGTTTAAATTGGTCAATTGCGTTCATACTATCATTTTATTAAGCTAAAAACAACATTAAATAAGTTTGAATAACGTTCAATTAAAACCGTTGAAATCGGTTCTTTTGCCACATTTTAATTAAAATTACTCCAAAAAGCATACCTCCCAAATGGGCAAAGTGTGCCACATTATCATCCGGATTATTGCTAAAACCCAAGTAAAGTTCAATGGCGCCATAAACCATAACCATATATTTGGCTTTAATAGGAATAGGCGGGAAAAGCAACATTAGTTCGGTGTTCGGAAATAACATACCAAACGCCAATAATACACCGTACACAGCACCTGATGCACCAACCATAGGTACATTTAGCCGTTTATCCATAATTGACAGAACAAAACTTTCAGCTTCTTGGGCATATTTCAAATTGTCGGGGTTGTATTTCCACTCATCAATAAATTCGATATTTGCAGTTTGCAATTGCGGTAAGTGCTCGGCAAGAAACTGTCCGAACAATTCCGGATTGGGAGTATTTAAAAAAGCTTGCGCATCGTGAAGAAACCCTGATACTTCCCATGCATTTACCACCGAATATAAAGTCGCTGCGCCTAATCCTGTAATTAAATAGTAAATTAAGAATCGTTTTCCGCCCCAAACCATTTCAAGCACTCTGCCAAACATATATAAGGCAAACATATTAAAAAACAGATGGAAAATGTCGCCATGCATAAACATATGCGTTACTATTTGGTAAGGCTCAAATTGGCTCGATTGGTAATGGTGTAAACCTAAGATTGAACTTAAATTGATGCCCAATGCATTTTGGCTAACATAAGAAATAAGCAGAAGTAATGCATTGATTATAAGCAAATTTTTAACAACCGGCGGCAATGCCGTAAATGGATTTGTATTCATTAAGATTTTTATCGATTAAAATTTTTCTCTATTTCGTCGTGTTGCCAAATGAAAATTATTTTTTTTCCGTCGGCAGTATAATTTGGCTCGCGACAAGCGAATAAATTATCGGCAAGCAATTCAATTTCTTGTTCATGAAGCGCTTTATTAAAGCTTTTTGAACCCGCAGCAACCATCGACCTAATCAATTTATCGCGGTACTCGATAGTAATGTCGCTGCGTGTAAGTTTGTAATTTTCAAACACTTCTAAGAATAACGATAGCGGATCGGTGCCGGTAAAATCGGGCGGATAGCCGTTTATAATTACGGTATTTCGTCCAAATTCGCGTACATCGAAACCCAAATCGGCAAGGTCTTCGGCTATTTCAACAAAAAGCGGCATATCGGACACCGGAAACTGGTAAGTAACCGGAAACAATAACTGTTGCGAACTTACGGCTTTATTATCTTTAATGGCTAAAAAATGTTCGTACATGATACGTTCGCGAGCACGCGAAATATGAATAAGCATTAGCCCGGATTTAACCGATTTTACCAAATATTTCGATTTATAAATATAAAACGATTTATTGTCGGCAGTTATATTTTCGTTTTGTTGAATTTCCAACTGAATCGATTCATTTTCAGCCGGCAGTTCGTTAAACTTGCTTGGGTATATTTCGCCGGAAAACATGGCATTGTAATTTCGGATTGCCTCGGGCGATTCTTTATAAAAATCGGCATTTGCATTTAACGCATTGCTTTTTGAACCCGTATTCTCCTTTTTTATTTCGAACGGATTATAATTCGGGTTGTAAGTTACACTCGGCGGAATAATTGGTTTATTCCTGTCAATCAGCGGAATATCGGGTGCATCTTCCATGTCGAAATCGAGCGGCGGTGCAATATTAAACTTACCGATTGCTTCCTTTACCGTTACACGCAAAATGGAATAAACCGAAGGCGCTTCGGCAAATTTAATTTCGGTTTTTGTAGGGTGTATATTTACGTCGATTTGCTCCGGGTTTATTTTGAAATAAATAAAGTATGCCGGCACAACATTGGTTGGTAAAATTCCTTCGTAGGCATCCATTACCGCTTTATGAAAGTACGGATGCCGCATATAACGGTCGTTTACGAAGAAATACTGATCGCCGGACGATTTACGCGCCGTTTCAGGATTACCGATAAAACCTTCAATTTCGACAATTCCGGTAATAGTACCTACCGGAATAAGATTTTTGCCGGCATTTGGAAAAAGAGCCCCAATTCGCTGTTTCAAATTGCCGCTTTGAAGCTTATAAAGCACCGTTTCATCGCTAATTAAGGTAAAAGCCACATCGGGGCGGGTAAGCGCCACATGCTGAAATTCGGTTATAATATGCTTAATTTCAGCCGAGTCGGATTTTAAAAATTTACGCCTTGCAGGAACATTATAAAAAAGATTACGAATTATAAAGTTGGCACCGGTAGGGCAATTTATCGGTTGTTGGCTTTCTACTTTTGAACCGGTAATTACAATGTGCGTTCCGAGTTCGGTATTGGGTTGCTTGGTTTTAAGTTCAACACTTGCAATTGCTGCCACCGAAGCCAATGCTTCGCCACGAAAACCCATGGATTTTAAAGCAAATAAATCGTCGGCATTTCGAATTTTTGAAGTTGCATGACGTTCAAATGACATACGAGCATCGGTTTCCGACATGCCCTTGCCGTTGTCGATAATTTGAATTAAGTTTTTGCCGGCATCTTTAATAATTACCGTAATATCGGTAGCTTCAGCATCGAGCGCGTTCTCCATCAGTTCTTTAATAACCGATGCCGGGCGCTGAATAACTTCGCCTGCTGCTATTTGATTAGCTACCGAATCGGGCAATACTGCTATTATATCCGACATAATTTCTAAATAAACTTAACAAATTATTTAAATAACTGAGCTACATATTTTTTATCCGACTGTGCAATATGGTCAATTAACCATTTCTGTAAAAAATACAGCACTTGAAAGGTTAAGGTATTTGGATTACGCTTATAACTGTCGCTAAATTCATTAATTTTTTCAATGAATAAATCGTGCTCCTTTTTATGTTCCTTGGTAAGTGCATAACTGTATTGTTGAAATAACATTTCTTCATAAGTAAAATGTTGCTGCGAATAATTCTTTAAACCGTCGATTATTTGCGATAATTTTTCGACATGCGTTTTATTCATAAACGCAATATATAGTTCATTTATGTAATCGACAATCTTCATATGTTGCGAATCAATTTCAGGAACTCCAATTTCGTATTCCTTAGACCATGACATAAAAGGTTTTTCCATAGTATTTTAGTAATTTAGAATAAAATAAGTAGCTAACAATAAAAAGATTAAACCACTAATATGCGAATTTACATTTTTGCCTAAATTTTTCGCATGCTGCAAAAATAATTAAACCGATATTTAGTATCCGGTACGTAATCTCCACGCTATTTTCGTTCTTAATTTGACTGCCAAAGATACAGAATTTATTAGTGTTATAAAACATATTTTTAAAACGAAAATTACGTCGAAATATTAACAAAAACAGCATTTCGGGAAAAAATTAACACTAATTTCACAGTTTCTGATTAAAAATTTGGGTTTGCACTTGCACCGATTCTTCGTGTACAATTTGTAACAACTTACGTACTAAACTTTCCGAAAGTCCGAGTTTATTGCCGTATTCTATTCGCCCATCTAAAATTTCACGCCAACGGCGTAACTGGAAAATACTTATATTATTCTTAATTTTATACTCCCCTATTCGTTCAACAATATCCATTCGAGCCTTTAGCAATTCGAGTAACTGAAAATCGATTGAGTCAATTTGATGGCGGTATTTTTCGAGTGTATGTTGGATTTTTTTGTCCGCTGTTTCGGTACAACGGTATTCGAGTGAATTAAGCAATTCGTTAATTTCCGAAGGTTTAAGCTGTTGCGCTTTATCGCTCAGGGCTTCTTCCGGCTTATAATGCGACTCAATAATTAGCCCGTCGAAACTTAAATCGAGTGCTTTTTGTGCTATTTCCCGAATGTATTCGGTAGTTCCTGAAATATGGCTTGGGTCGTTGATAATTGAAAGATT
>JAIFNC010000292.1 GCA_020047935.1 Bacteroidota bacterium | reverse complement strand
CCGCTCATTTCCTAAAACAAAATTTCCGCAGAACCCTCCTTCAAAAAAGGCATTTCTGCGGAAATAGATTATCTAAAACCAAACCGGTAATTTTACCTTCGGTGAGGGCTTCGCCATTCAAATTAGCTAATTAGCAAATTGCCACATTAGCAAATTACCGAATTAAACCACTTCCCAAGTGCTGCCGCTAAACAGCAAGTCGTTCATGGTTTTTATTTTGCTTTGGGCTTTTACTGCTTCAATTTGGTTTACTACGGCTTGTTCGTAAGTAATATCTTCTACGGCACGTATTACACCAAAAGCTACCGGAAAATTAGGGTACGCCATGTTCGACAATGCCAAATGCAAAGTCGGGTCTTCCTCTTTTGCATCGTGGGTTATTACGTGGTCTAAGGTATAGCCGTTTTCGCCAATGGTTATCACTTTCAATTTCAAGCCGTCGAGTACAAGGCCTTTGTCACGATTTTTGCCAAAAATTAGTTTTTCGCCGTGTTTAACCAAAATTTGTCGGTCTTCTCGGTGTTCTTTATCGTTAATGGTATCGTGCGCACCGTCGTTAAAAATAACGCAGTTTTGCAACACTTCAACCATTGAAGTTCCTTTAAAATTAGCAGCTTCAACAAAAATATCTTCGCACATTTTCACATTGGTATCAATGCTGCGAGCAAAAAAACGTCCGTTCGAACCAATAACCAATTGGCCCGGTTTAAACGGATTTTCAACTGTACCAAAAGGCGAAGTTTTGGTTTTGGTTCCGTATTTTGAAGTAGGCGAATATTGTCCTTTGGTTAAGCCATATATTTCGTTGTTTAGCAATACAATATTCAAATCGATGTTACGCCTAATTTCGTGAATAAAATGGTTGCCGCCAATAGCCAATGCATCGCCGTCGCCGGTTATTTGCCAAACACTAAGGGCCGGGTTGGCGGTTTTAACACCCGAAGCAATGGCTCCTGCACGCCCGTGAATAGTATGAAAACCGTAGGTGTTCATATAATACGGAAAGCGCGACGAACAGCCGATACCCGAAATTACGGCAAAATCTTCTTTCTTTATGTTCAAACGAGCCATGGCACGTTGTACGGCATTTAGCACGGCAATGTCGCCGCAGCCTGCGCACCAACGTACTTCTTGGTCGCTTTTAAAATCTTTGGCTGTATATTCTTTAATAGCTTCCATTGCTTATTCCTCCATTAGTTTAATAAAATGATTTTTTAATTCCGCGACCGTAAACGGCAAGCCTTGAATTTTGTTATATTGCAAATAATCGTATTTCGGATGATTCATTTTGAGGTAGTTGGCAAACTGACCTAAGTTAATTTCGCAAACAACCAGTTTTTTGAATTTACCCAATACTTCGCCGGTGTTTTTAGGCAGCGGATTGATATAGTTGAAATGAGCAAGTGCTATTTTGTGGCCTGCTTCGCGCAATTCGCGTACTGCCGAAATTAAGTGCCCTTGCGTACCGCCCCAACCAATAACCAGTAAATCAGCATCATGGTCGCCATACACGGTTTGCTCGGGTATATAGTTGGCTATTCGTTTTACTTTTTGGTCGCGGTTATGAGTCATCACTTCGTGGTTTTCAGGCACGTACGAAACGGTTCCGGTAATGTCCATTTTCTCCAAACCGCCAATTCGGTGTTCCATGCCGGGGGTTCCGGGAATGGCCCACGAACGAATCAGTTTTTCGGCATCGCGTTTATAAGGCAAGTATTTTTCGCCTTCTTTGGCTTTATTTACTTGAATGGCAGGCAGGTCGTTCATGTTCTGAATTAACCAAGGCTCCGAACCGTTAGCCAAAAAGCCGTCGGTTAAAAGCATAACCGGTGTCATGTGTTCTATTGCCATTTTCGATGCGGCAAATGCAAAGTCGAAACAGTTTGAAGGTGTGCCGGCTGCAATAATAGGTACCGGGCTTTCGCCGTTACGTCCGAACATGGCTTGCATTAAATCCGACTGCTCGGTTTTGGTAGGCAAACCGGTTGAAGGACCGCCGCGTTGTACGTTTACAATTACCAAGGGCAATTCGGTAATAACTGCCAAGCCAATGGCTTCGCTTTTAAGCGCCAAACCCGGGCCCGAAGTGGTAGTAACTGCAAAATTTCCGGCAAACGAAGCTCCAATTGCGGTACAAATACCGGCAATTTCGTCTTCGGCTTGAAACGATTTAACACCCAAATCTTTACGAGCCGAAAGTTCTTGCAATATTTCGGTAGCCGGAGTTATCGGGTACGAACCGCAGAACAAGGGCAAGCCTGATTTTTCGGCACCTGCCAATAAGCCCCAAGCGGTAGCCACGTTTCCGTTAATGTTGCGGTAGGTTCCTTTTTTAATATCGGCCTTGTTTACTCGGTACGAAGGCAGCGCTTCAATGGTGTCGGCGTAATTGTAACCGGCGTGCAAAACCAGCTTATTAGCTTCGGCAATTTGTGGAACTTTGCCAAATTTTTTCTTGAAAAAAGCTTCGGTATGAGTAAGCGGTCGGTCGAACAACCAATAAGCCATACCTAATGCGAACATATTTTTACTTCGCAAAATACTTTTATTATCTAAGCCCAATTCTTTAACCGCTTCGCGGGTTAAGGTGGTAATAGGAGCTTCAATAATGTTGTAATCACCCAGTTTTTGGTCTTTTAGCGGGTCGGAATCGTAGCCGGCTTTTTCCAAATTCTTGTCGGTAAATGCGTCTATGTCTATTATAATGGTGCCACCCGGTTTCACCCATTTTAAATTGGCTTTAAAAGCAGCCGGATTCATGGCAACCAGCACGTCGGCGTAATCGCCCGGCGTATTTATTTCTTTTTGCCCAAAATGTAATTGAAATCCGGAAACACCGCCAACGGTACCTTGTGGAGCGCGAATTTCGGCCGGATAATCGGGAAATGTAGAAACATCATTTCCAACCAATGCAGAAGTATCGGAAAACTGCATTCCGGTTAGTTGCATTCCGTCGCCCGAGTCGCCCGAAAAACGAATTACAACCTGTTCAACTTCAATAACTTGTCCTTTTTTGCTCATAATGGATATTGTTTTGCTTGCTGTTGTTTGTATTCATTTAACTTATAAAAAATTCCGGAAGCGAAATTAAAAATTGCTGCTTTCTGAATTAATTTAATTGCAGTTAAATAAAAATGTGTTCATTTTTTGTAAAAATCTAAACCGTATTTTATTGAAATACAGACACCTATATTTTATACAATCGATTTCTAAATTCGTTTCAAAATTATGAAATAAATTAATTTAGTTTATGATTTATGTTTGCTTTTTTTTGTTTTTTTGAAAAAAAGACTATTTAGAACAAATCTAAATTGAAAGAGGTGAAATTTAAACTTGAATTCAATTTATTTTTTTTTGAAAGCTAAAAATTGTACATTTGTTTCAGTAAAAAATAACAAAATTCAACTTTAAAAAAAATAATTATGGCAGTAGTAATTAGCGATGATTGTATTAGTTGCGGTGCTTGTGCAAGCGAATGCCCCAATACAGCAATTTACGAAGGCGGCGCCAAATGGAGCATGGCCGACGGAACAAAACACGCAGACAGTGCACGTAAAGATGCGTTGGATGGCGACCACTATTTTTCGGTGCCGTTCAAATGTACTCAATGTGTAGGTTTTAACGACAAACCGGCTTGCATTGAAGTTTGCCCGGTAGAAGCAATAACCATAGGCAAACCGGAAGATAAAGCAATTCTGGAACATCGGTTCAAGGAATTGTATGAATAAGATTATTTTTTAAAATTAAGGCCAACGCTTGTTTCAATTAGCGCTTGTCTAAAAAGTCAAAAGAAACGAGTGTAAGCTTTTTTAATTTATTGATTATTAGCTCTGACAGCGTTTAAAACTCTGTCAGAGCTTGCTTTTTAGTCATCCGAAGCTTTTAATTAGAACACGTTGTATTGGTGTTTTTTCATTTATATTTAATTCAAAATAAAATATGGCGTTAATAAAAACGGTTCGGGGTTTTACGCCCGAATTTGGCGAAAATTGTTTTTTGGCTGAAAATGCCACCATTGTAGGCGACGTTAAAATGGGTAACGATTGCAGCATTTGGTTTAATGCGGTGTTACGAGGCGATGTAAATTCAATTCGCATAGGCAACAAAGTGAATATTCAGGATGGCTCCGTTTTGCATACCTTGTACATGAAATCGACCATTGAAATTGGCAATAATGTTTCGTTGGGGCACAACGTAAATATTCATGGTGCCAAAATTTGTGACAATGTGTTAATTGGTATTGGTGCTACCATATTGGACGATGCGGTAATTGGCGAAAATTCAATAATTGCAGCTAATGCCTTAGTATTAAGCGGAACACAGGTAGAAGCAAACAGTATTTATGGGGGTATTCCGGCTAAAAAAATTAAAAACATAGAACCGGAACAAACCAAAGAAATGATTGAAAAAATTGCCGACAATTATTTAATGTACGCCTCGTGGTATAAGGAAGAATAGCATTTTTATGTAAAAAAAGCCTCGGCAAGTTGCAAACCGGGCCGAGGCTTTTTTTTGTATTTATTTCGAATTAGAACGACTCGTAATCTTCGTCCTTAATATGCATGTTTAAATTTACACCCGACGACGAAACGGAGTTACTTGTGCCGGTACTTGAATGCTTTCTTGCACCGAATGGTTTGGCAGCTTGCTCATTGAAATCGATATAATCGTCCGAATTATCAGAATTATCGGAAGTTTCGTTCAAATTTTCGGCGTTTGTACCGGTATTAAAAAGTGAAATAGAACCCAACAGCATTTCAGCTTGGCTCGATAATTCCTCAGACGTAGTGGCAGCTTCTTCCGATGCTGCGGCATTTTGCTGCGTTATATTGCTAAGTTGTTGTATGCCATTGTTAATTTGGTCTATACCGGCGTTTTGCTCAATACTGGTAGCCGTAATTTCTTGTACCAATCGCGAGGTTTTTACAATTTGCGGAACCAATTCTTTCAACATTTTACCTGATTTATCGGCAACTATTACGCTGCTTTTCGAAAGCTTATCAATATCGTTTGCTGCCTGTCGGCTTCGTTCCGCCAGTTTTCTAATTTCGGAAGCAACCACCGCAAAGCCTCTTCCGTGTTCGCCTGCCCTTGCAGCTTCAACAGCTGCATTTAGCGCAAGGAGGTTGGTCTGAAACGCAATTTCGTTAATTATTCCAATTTTTTGGGCTATGGTTTTCATGGCTGCTGCCGTTTCGTTTACCGAAATACTGCTTTTTTCAATTTCAACCGCAGCTTGCCTTGCAATTGCATCGGTTTGGGTAGCATTGTCGGAGTTTTGGCTTATACTTGCCGCCATTTGTTCTATAGCTGCCGAAATTTCTTCGGTTGAACTTGCTTGCTCATTGGCACCCTGCGATACAACTTGCGAGTTAGTTGCCATTTCTTTTCCGGCTTGGGTTATATGCGTGGTGGCATTGCGTACATCATCAATCATTCGTTTTAGCGTTTCTGCCATTAAGTTTAGCGAACGCGCCAATTGTCCCATTTCGTCTTTTTGGTCTAAATCTACGGTTACTGTTAAATCGCCGGTAGCAATTCGGTCGGCGAATTTAATTACCATTTTTATTGGGCTAATGACTGAGCGAGTGAGAAAAATTGCTAATACAATGGTAATTAGTAATATAAGTATAAAAATGCCTATAATTCGACCGCGAGCCGATTTTAACTCACCCAAAATATGGTCAGTATCATTGTTATTATTTTCGAGTATTTTTATTATTTGTGTTAACTGTTCCGAAATTTGCTCGTAGTTTGGCAGTGCTTTTTGGTTGTACATTGCTTCCATTTGGATAAGTTTTTGCGTTTTACTCAAACTCGAATTTTCGAGTATGGTATTAAACTCATCAATAGTTTGGTGCAATTGAGTATGCGGTGCTTGAATTTTTTCGAATAAGGGAACAAGTTCAGGTGCAATGTTTTCAATCGTCTTTCTGTTTTCGGAAGCAAGAAAAACACCCAACCCGCATTTTTCTGAATCTTTTTCAATGGTTAATGCCGAAGCATCGGCTTCAATAAAAACTTTATGCAATTCGCTCCACCATTTGGTGTGGTTTATTAATACTTTTTGCAGTTCAATATACGAATTATAGTTTTTAGCAACAATTTCGGTCTCGGAGGATACTTTAAAGTTAATATAGGTCATGGTGCCCATTAATATTAAAACCAAAAGTAAAATGGTACTAAAGGCGGCACTCATTTTTATTTTATATGAAATGTCTTTAAAACCCATGGTTTGCTTTATTTAATTATTTGTTGAAAATCCGCTATAAATATACCACTTAAAATTGAAAAAAACAGTATTTTAGGTAAAAAAAACTATCCGCCACTAATCATATGTATTATTAGAACTTCATCGTTGTTGCTTATATACGTTGTTTCACGTTCTTGCTTTGGTATGGTTTTTCCGTTCAGTTTTGTAACCAACAATTTGAAAGTGAAATTCTTATAACGCATTAGCTCCTCAAAACTTATGGTTTCTCCTTCTATGGTTTCTTCCCTATTATTTAAAACAATTTTCATGCGAAAATTTTAGTTGAATTAATAAAATTCGATTTGGTAGAATTCAATATTTACCGCTTACCAAATGCATAATTATTTATTTTCGGCTAACATAACGCATTTTGTTCAAAAGTCAAAAAAACGTATATTCTGAAAAACGTTAGTACCTTTGTTTCAATTCGGTATTTATTCAGCTAAATTTTTCCTCTGGGGTGAAATTCAATAATTGCACTACGCAAATATTCGCTGTCCAAGTGGGTATAAATTTCGGTAGTTGTAATCGATTCGTGCCCCAGCATTTCTTGCACGGCTCGCAAATCGGCACCTCCTTCGACCAAATGTGTAGCAAACGAATGCCGAAAGGTATGCGGACTAACCGTTTTATTAATTTTTGCCAAGCTTGTAAGGTCTTTTATTATGGTAAATATCATAACGCGTGTAAGTTGTCCGCCGCGTCGGTTTAAAAATAGCACGTCTTCACTTTCTTTGTATTTGGGGTTCCAAATACGGTAGTGTTTTATATAGTTTACCATGTCGGTTTTGGCTCTTGAACTTACCGGAATCAATCGTTCTTTGTCGCCTTTGCCGGTTACGCGTATATAGCCTTCGTTAAAAAACAAGTTGCTAATTTTAAGGTTAATAAGTTCCGATACACGCAGCCCGCAACTGTATAAAGTTTCAATAATTGCACGGTTTCGGTGTCCGAGCAAGTCCGAAAGGTCAATACAGGCTATGATTGCATCAATTTCGGTAAGGGCAAGCACATCGGGCAGTTTGCGTGCTATGCGCGGTGCTTCGAGCAATGCCGCCGGATTTACTTCAATATAATTTTCGAGCAACAAAAATTTGAAAAAGGCTTTTATGCCCGAAATAATTCGGGCTTGCGAATTGGCTTCTAAGCCTAATTCGAGCAAAAGAATCAGGAAACTGCGAAGTAAATCGAGGTCTACATTCTTAATCGAAACCGGTTTATCGGCTAAGGAGCAAAACTGTTCAAGTTTCGAAACGTCGCGCAAATAGGCTTCAATGGTATTGGTCGATAAGCCTTTTTCGAGCAGTAAATGTGCTTCAAACTCATTAATGTACGTTTTCCACATAAAGCACTAAATTTGGGCTAAAATTAGCCAATAAATTTCAATAGTAAAAATCGAAAAACAGTTGAACAATGTGCTTAACGACCTTGAATGCTAAAATGGTATACCGAATTTGGAATACCCTGCCGGTTTGGTTTTCAGCATAAATTAAACCATCGGCAGTTTTGATAAGAATTCAAGCCTACAATAGTTGCAATAAGCATTAATTAATGTACAGTAATTACAACAGTACAAAATTTGCATTAAAAAAAATATTTTTTATTGAAAATTTGTTTGTCAAATAACGAATATTTGATTATTTTTATAATTCGATTCCGGAATGCTTTCTGTAGTATATTTTTCAGTAAATTAAACAAAAAAGACCCATGTTCGAATTTCTTATACTTTATGTTTTACTTGGTTTTCTTTTCATTTTATCAGTTTATTTGGTTGTATCTAAGCATATACTAAAGCGTCAGTTTTTGCTTCAATTCAGCAAACAAATTGTAATAGAAAAGCATATAGGGTTTGCTGCTGTTGAAATTAAAACGGGTAAGGTGTTGCAAGTAAACAGTGTACTTCAAGAATTGCTCAAAATAAATTTCGAGCAAATTAAAAATAAAACGATAATTGAGCTTTTTGGAATTGAAGCAAGTGTTTACGATGAAATAGTGCATTTGAACAACGAGCGCGGTAAAATTGTTTATTTCAATTTAAGCGGAAATCAATTTATTGGGCGTGTGCAAGTTTTACCTAAAATTTCGCAACAAATTATTGTTTTATCATTTACCGTTGAAGCACTAAACAGAAATTACCAAGTATCGCCACACAATATTTTGGAAGATTTGCACGATTATGCTACCGACATCATTTACCGTCAAGACGTAGCTGCCAAATCGTGGAATTTTTTAAGCTCGGCAGTCGAAACCATTACAGGACACCCTATGAGTTCATTTGTTACCGGCGGAGTCGAAAATTTTATTAACCTTATTCATCCCGACGATTTGCCGGCTATAGCCTCGCATTTCGAAAAAATATACGCAGCCAACAAGCATAATTATCCGGAAGGAAATATTAATTACCGACTTAGAACTCCAAATGGCAATTATGTGCATTTGAACGACCGACACACGTTTATTTTTGATGAAACCGGAAACGTGTCGCACATAATTGGTGTTGCGCGCAATGTAAGCAACGACAATTTGGCAACCGAGGAATTGAAAAGTCAATCCCAATTTTGGCAACAAATTTATAATAGTTCGGAAGATGCCCTGTTTATTTTGAAACAAGACGATTTGAAGGTTGTAAGTTTTAATTTACAAGCACAAAAAATGTTTGATTTCGAAAATGAAGCATTAATTGGCAATAGTTTGTATACAATATGTTCCGATTCAGGTAATTACTCCTACAACAATTTAATAAAGCTTTTTCCGGACATAAATCTTATGCAAAAAACCAAGTACAATTGGGAATTTGTTGCAAAAAACAAGGCCGTTTTTCCTGCCGAAATTTCAGTATTTCCGGCCAAAGAGGGCAACTTAAACCGGTACTTTATCGTAATACGCAATATACAACATTTAGTAGACCTTAAAAACCGATTAACAACTATTTTGAACCGAAACCATTCATACATGGAATTTATGCCAACCGCTGCTTTTGAAATAAATGCAGACGGAATTATTATTGATTCGAACAAGGAAGCAGAAGTGCTTACCGGCTTGGAAAAAAATGAAATAATTGGTATTGCGCTAAAAGACTTAATTACCGATAAACAAGCACTTGGAATTAATATTGAATGGTTGAAAGAAGGGAAAAAGACCGAGCAGGCTTTTATTTTCGACAAAGCGAAAAACAAAAAGCATGTAATAAAACTAAATTTGAACAAAACAAATGAAAATACCTATTTGGTTTTTTGCAGTAACATAACCGACACCGTTTTGTTCGAGGAAACCATACATGCCATAGAAGAGTTGTATAAAAACCGGCTTAGCGGAAACCTTGTATTGGGGTTAATTGAATTGCTTAGAAAAACACTAAATGCCGATTTTTTAATGCTTGCCGCAGCCAATAATAATGCACAAACCAAAACATTGGTTGTAAATAATAAAGGTCGAATTTTGCCCAACTTCGAATATTTTGTCGAACAACATACCGACGATGACGAATATGCAATTGCACCATCGAAAAGTTTACTTAAAGAATTGCGTGTTGCAAATTATTTGTGTACCAAAGTTACCGATTCGGGAAATAATAATTTAGCAATTTTAACCGCTTTATTTAACAATTCAATTGAAAACGAACGAGTTGCCGATTCGTTGCTTAAAATATTTGCCATGCGAATTTCGGTAGAAATAGAACACGAGCAAAACAATAATAAAATAGACAAACAGACAAAAAACCTCGAAAATGAGGTGAATACAAGAACATTTCAGCTTCAAAAAATAAACGAAGAACTCGAAAAGTTTGCTTATATTGTTTCGCACGATTTAAAAACCCATGTGCGCGGAATTGCTAATTTATCGTCGTGGTTGGCGGTTGATTATTCGCATTTGCTCGACGACGAAGGCAAAAATATTATCAATATAATGGTTAGTCGTGCCGAATTAATGAACGAACTTATTGAAGCTATTTTGCAATATTCGCGCTTGGGGCGCATAACCGAATCGATGGAAGTAATTGATTTAAAATTGTTAATTGAAGAAGTAATACAAGTATTGCAAGTGCCGCCGCACATTAAAGTTAGTCTGCCGCAACGTTTGCCGCAAATATATGCCGAAAAAGTTCGAATTATGCAGCTTTTCCAGAATTTATTGGGCAATGCCGTAAAATTTAACGATAAAGCAGCAGGGTTAGTCGAAATTAATGTATCGGAAAATACGAATTTATACGAATTTACAGTTTTTGATAATGGCCCCGGTATACCGGCAAAATATCAGGCAAAAGCATTCGAAATTTTTCAGAAGGTACACGACCATGCCAACAAATCCGGAACCGGTATTGGGCTTACCGTGGTTAAACGAATTGTGGAATTATACGGCGGAACCATTCGAATTGAATCGGACGGAACCAACGGAACTGCTTTTGTTTTCAGCCTAAGTAAAGAAAAAGTTGACTTACAACAAATACACGAAAACCAAAACACCGAATAAACCTTACTTATGAATACCTACAAAAAAGTAATGCTGGTTGAAGACGACCAAATTGATGTAATGCTTACACAGAAAGTGTTTAATGCAAATAAAATAGACAACGAATTGGTAATAGTTGAAAACGGCGAACGTGCAATTGACTATTTGGAACATAATCCGAACCAGTTGCCCGGGCTTATTTTTCTCGATTTAAACATGCCGCGAATGTCGGGTATTGAGTTTTTGGAAATTATAAAATCGAACGATTCGTTTAAAAACATTCCGGTAATTGTGTTAACAACTTCGAAAAATGAATCGGACATTGACAAATGTTTTAAGCTCGGAGTTGCCGGCTACATTGCCAAACCGGTAATTTACAACGATTTTATTGAAGCAATTCGAGTTGTTAAACAATATTGGAGTTTAAGCCAATTGCCCTAGTTTTTTTTAAAAAATAACGCTGCATTCGGAAATTAGATTTAGTGAAAAAAAAAAACAAATATAGTAATCTTCCAAAAACATGGCTAACACTGGTTGCATTTTTTATAATGCATGCCGGTTTATTCGCACAATCTAATGTAAACGAAAATTTTCTTAAAACAGTCTTTATTGAAAAATTTGCCAAATTTACCATTTGGCCCTACCGCGAATGGAAAACGTTTAACATAGGTGTTTTGAACGATAAAGCATTTTTTGACGAACTGTCTAAAAACTACAAAACACGCGCAATTAACGGAAAGCAAGTAGTTCCGTTTCAAATTACAGAGTTAGCCGAAATTGAAAAATGCGATGTGCTTTTTGTTCCAAATGAATTCGGAACACGAATTGCGGAAATTGCGGAAATTTGCAATAAAAATTCGACCCTATTATTAAGTGAACATAAGGATATGTGCAAATACGGCGCACACATAAACTTTGTACTTAGCGAAACAAAAAACATTTATTTTGAAATTAATATACAAGAAGCCGAAAAAGCAAATTTGAGATTTAAATCAAAATTACTTGAAAGTGCAATTATTGTAAGAAATACAACTATAGACAAATGAAATTCTGGTTAAAACTCTCCATTCGAAATAAGATAATTCTGCTCACTTTTATTATAAGTACTATTTCAATCACGTTTGTTTCGGTGCTTTTTGCCGTGCTCGAAATACATCAAATACGAAGCAGCATAATTAGCTCATCGGAAGTAGATGCGCGCCTTACCGCCGAAAACTGCATCGTAGCACTCGAATTCGGTTACAAAGACCGAATAACCGAATACCTCGAAAAACTTCGCGTAAATGAGTCCATTATACATGCCATAGTTTACGATAGCTTGGGAGTAGAAATTGCCAATTATTCGGCAGCCAATAAAAAAACGATAATTCCGGCCTTGGTTAAGTACCGTAAGGTGTATTTCGAAGGCGGAATTTTGCATGTTTTTGAACCGGCAATTTCCGAAGGCGAAACCGTGGGTTACGTGTACTTAAATGTCGATTCTAAAATTAATAGCCTTATTGCCGAACGCATTAAAATTATAGTGCTCATTTTTGTGGCTATAAGTATTTTTACTTTTCTGTTGGCTTATTGGCTGCAAGCACTTATTACAAAGCCTATTATAAAACTTGCCGAAACTACCCAAATAATTTCGAGCCAGCAAAACTTTTCAATTCAGGTAGAAAAGCAGTCCTTCGACGAAATAGGAATGTTGTACGACGAATTTAACGAACTGATACGTATTATTAAAATTAAAGAAATTGAACGCGATAAGGCAGAGCTGGAATTAATAAGCTTAAATTCCGATTTGGAAAGTAAAATACAGCTTCGAACTCAACGCTTAGAGCAAGCAAATAAGGAACTTACCGAACTTGCTTATATTTCGGCGCACGACCTTAAAACCCCCTTGCGCGGTATTGGTCAGCTTATTTCGAGTTTATTGCTCGAATACAACAACGAATTCGACTTTTATGTAAAAGAACAAATTGAATTGCTTATTGGCCGAGTAAAACGAATGGACAGCTTGGTGGACGGCATGTTGTTTTATACCGGATTAACCCACGAAAAACTTAAATTTCAGCTTACCGACCTAAACCTGCTTTTAAATGAAGTTAAAGCGAAATTGGGCACCGATGAGCATACCGAAATAATTTGCGAGCAAGAATTACCAACCTTTGAAACCGATAAAAATTTGTTTTCTATATTATTGTTTAATCTTATCAAAAATGCTATTCAGTTTAATAATAAAGAACGAAAAACCGTACGAATTGAATTTGAAAAACAGTACGCAAATTACAACTTTACGGTGGCTGATAATGGAAATGGAATTGACGAAAAATATCATACTCAGATATTTAAAATATTTAAAACATTAAATTCCGACTATGCTACCGAAACAACCGGAATGGGACTGGCGGTAGTGAAAAAAATAATTGAATTGCTGAACGGTACAATTTCGGTTAGTTCGGTTAGCGGAAGAGGTACCGAATTCACGTTTTCAATTCCGGTTAGGCAAAGTGTTTTACAATTAGAGGAATTTGGAATGTTTTGATTTTATTTAAAACAGAAATTTTTATTATTGTTCAAAAGAAATGCGGAATATTAAATGTTTAAACTAATTTAGCATTCAGATTTTAAACGTTTTTGTATGAAATAAATAGGTTTGCAATAGCACACAAAATATTGAAAATAGCAAACCTATAGTTTCAGCGGGCAATTAAAAAATGTATTATTCGCACATGAAATACAAAGTATTATTTATAGAGGATGATATAATAGACCGAATGGCAATTGAACGTTTTGTGAAAACTTCCAATTTCCCATTCGATTACCGACTTGCCGATTCGCTAAAAACGGCAGTTGAAATTATTAACTCCGAAATAATTGATGCCGTAATTGCCGACTATAATTTGCCCGACGGTACGGTAGACGAAATTTATGATTTATTGGGCGATATTCCTTTTATTGTAGTAACCGCCGTTGGCGACCAAAAAACCGCAGTAAAAGCGCTAAAATCGGGCGCTTACGATTATATAGTTAAAGACCCGCACGGAAAACACCGCGATGCACTTACCTATACCATACAAAACGCAATAAACCACTATCAAACAAAAACCGAACTTAATAACTACCGACTAAACCTCGAAAAATTAGTTCGCGAACGAACCAAAGAACTCGAATTACAAATTGATGAACGTATAAAAGCCGAAACCGAATTAAGAAAACGAAATGAAGAGGTTGAAGAATTAAATCAGGAGTTGCAATTTAGAAACGAGCAATTGGAAACAGCCAAAAGCAAAGCCGTAGAATCGGACGAATTGAAAACTGCTTTTTTGGCAAATATTTCGCACGAAATAAGAACGCCTTTGGCAGCCATTTTGGGATTTGCCGAGTTGTTTGTTTCCGACCAACTAAACCGCGAACGACAACTGGAAATGGTGGGCTTGATTAAAGAAGGCTCAGACCAATTGCTAAATGTAATTTCCGATATTGTTGATATTTCACAAATTGATGCCGGTCAAATTCAACATTCGCCCACCGAATTTAATCTGGAATTGCTTTTAAACGAATTGTACGAAATATTGAACAATGAAATAAAAAGTAAGAACAAAACTAAAATTCGTCCGCTTTTGAAAATAAATTTAAGCTACCAACAAAAATATGTGCTTGCCGATAAAGACAAAATAAAGCACATATTGCTTAAGTTTGTAAACAATGCGGTTAAATTTACTTCCGAAGGCGTGATAAAAATATCGGCAAACGTTCAAAACTCAATGGTGCTAATTTGCGTTGAAGATTCGGGTATTGGTATAAAAAAAGAAAATTTGGGACTTATTTTTCACCGATTCAGGCAAGCTTCCAACGATTTTACCCGACCCTATGGCGGTACCGGGCTTGGCTTAACTATTGCAAAAGGTTTGTCTGAAATTATTGGCGGCAAAGTTCATGTCGATTCGACCTTTGAAACCGGCAGTATCTTTAAACTCGAATTCCCTTTTTTCGAGACCGGCAAAATGCAAGTCGGAAAATTGAACCCGGACGTTCAAAAACAAAAATGTATTTTAGTGGTTGAAGATAATGCTACAGACTTTTCGTATTATGCAGAAGCACTGGCAAGTACCGGGGCAATGCTTTTTCAGGCCGAAAACGACATTGAAGCCGTTACACATTTTATGCAACGAAGCGATATTGATTTGGTATTGGTAAATGTTGATATGACTAAAAACCAAGGTGTTGAAGCTGTGCTGGAAATTAAAGCCTTAAACCCCGACAAATACTGATTCATCCGGTAGGCAGGCTGTTGCTAATTGACAAAATAAACAAATATACACCGTAGTAATTTTTGTATTTCGCAAATAATCAGTAATAAATTTTTCAACTATATCATGCAAGTAAATCCGGTAGTAAACTATTTTCAAAACAATATTGGCAAAACCATAACCGAAAGCCCATCGCCGGTTGCAGTTTGGCTTGGCGGCAAATTGCTGCAAGCTGCCGAAGGCAATTTAGTGTTCGAATTCGAAGTTCGTAACGAATGGACAAACCCATACGGTACGCTGCATGGCGGCATATCGGCACTTATTTGCGACGAGGTAATTGGTGCCACCGTGTATTCGCTTTATAATCAAACCATTTCGGTTTCGGTTAATATTAATATCGATTTTTTAA
>JAIFNC010000161.1:15165-18228 GCA_020047935.1 Bacteroidota bacterium | reverse complement strand
AAACTGAAAATACCGGCGTGAAACTGCGCGAAAAAATTCGAGCCCTCGAAACCGATATCAAATGGAAGCATTTTGTTGACCGTAAATTTATTAGTGAAAAAATTGATGGACTTGAACTTTATTGGGTAATAACTTCTGACGGTACACATTCAGATACACCTGCAACAATCGAAAATCAATTATTGCAAAACTATAAAGCCGTTTATGGCAAATTACCCATGTGGAACAGGTAATTCGATGGTTTTAGTAAACTTTTTTGCGTAACAAGAGTATATTAAAGCATTGAAAAACAATATCCTGCCATCAATTAAATTGATAGGCAGGATATTATGTTTGAACTTTTATAAGCTGATTTCTTCTTTATAAAACGGATATGTATTTAACAAAACATAAACTCTAAATTTAGTTACTTTTATATTTTCAAGCTTAAGCGTTACTTTATTTACAAACCCTTTTTCATCGGTTTCAACCAAGGTATTGTTCCCATAATTGGCATTTACCGGAATTCCGGTAGCAGCATTCACTAAAAGTATCGACCAAAGCCCGTCTGACTTTTTCAGTTTACTATTGATTATCGTTGCCGAAATTTCACTTTTAGCATATTTTAAGCTTATTTTTTCAGGAAAAGCCATTGGTACATTTTCCCAAACCAATACCCGTAAATTAGCACCTCCCGAAATATTCATGATACCGGTTGTGAAATCGGAAAAACCGTTGAGTTTCAAAAAATACCCGTAAAAATCAATTTCGTCGCAATTTACCAAGGCATTTATGGATGCCGATTGAGTTATATTACCTACCGAATCGGTTTTTGTTGCCAATCGATAATATGTGTATGGCATTTGCCAAGTTCCGTTGAAATCGAGCAGAAAACCTTGTTCGTTGGTTAAGGTAAGCAATCCGCCGTTGTATTCCAAAACCAACGGGAAACGGTCATCCATTTCCGGGTTGGCAATGCTGCTGTCGGCAAGTTGTTTAGCTTGGATGCCCCATAAAATTGCTTTGTTTTCTTTAGCTTCCACAATGCCTAAATGGTAGCGCAGCGATTCAAAACCGATTTGATTATACGATGGTAGAATTGTAGGGTAAGGCGCTGCAAGTCTTCCGTATTCGAATACGGTTGCATCGTCGCCCGGCGTGGTCGGTATTTGGTAAGGTAATTTATTGTAGCTTTGGAAAGCATTTACTTTAATGGAATTTTTTTTAGAAAAACTTCCTGAAACGTTGCCACCAAACTGTTTCAACCCAAAACGGGTTAAATTGGTTTTGTACTTGCCGTTTATTTCTATGCTTAATTCACCGCCTTCGGCATTTGCCCATAAACCATCGGGGATAATAGTTAAAAACCGACCTTCGGCTGAAACATTAACTTTCGCTTTTCGACCGTCCGAAAAATTGCATTGTACCGATTCCTTATCAATAACCGCATTGAGCGTATTTCCATTTTGCTTTACTACCAACAAAAAAGTTAAACTTCTGTTGGCGTCAATTTGTTCGGGCATTTCAAACAGCAGGTTGCCAAAAGCGTTTACTAAAATTAAATTTGCACCTTCAGAAGTTTTTGGCATTTCGGTTATTGACCGAGGATTATTTTTCCCTTCTTCGGTAAGCGGATAGTCGAAAGGAACAAAGAAAATACCACCACTTTCGCCGGCTATATAAATACCGCGAGGCCCTATTGCAGGTGAGGCATTCATGTCATTTCTTTCTTCTTCTATGCATTGGTATGCCCAACGGAATGTTCCATTTTTATTAAGCACCAAAAGCTTACCGTCGCCGGTGCCTATGTAAATATTATCGTTTCCGTCAATTGCGGGCGACGAGCGAATACTTACTTCGGTATCGAAAGCCCAAACTTGTTTGCCTGTAGTTGGATTTAAGGCATATATCGTACCGTCAACCGATGCTTGAATAATGGTACCGTCGGACAGTTGTGCCGGCGATGAATAGATATGGTCGCGGGTCGCAAATTTCCAAATTTGGAAACCATCGTTTTGTGCATAAGCTCTAACATAGCCATCGTATCCGGCAATTATTACTGCACCGTTTTCTTTGGTTGAAGTAAGTAATGCCGAAGCTGCATTTGAACCCAAGCCTCCATTTGACCATATTTTTTTTCCGGTGGTTAAATCGTAACTGAACGTATTTTTGAGTGCAACATAATTGCTGCCAAAAAACAGCCTGTTAGTTTTTGTATTAACAGCCGGTAACGACCACACCATTTCGTTGGCCAAAAATTGGTTAACTCGCTTACCGGTTGCTCGTTCAATTTCGTAAATTAAATAATTGTCGTTGGGAGCCAATAAATTACCGTTAGGCAACATGCCAATATTTCCTTCGAACCAATTTACATTATATGTTTTAATGTCGAATTCTTTTGTAACTTCTTCGGGAGTATGCGCCTTAAATTTCCAAAGAATTTTGCCGGTTTCGCGGTTAAATGCATAAACACTTCCGTCGCCCGAGCCTACATACACGTTTCCGTCGCTGTCCAACAAGCCGGAGGAATCAATAATTTCGTCGGTTAAGAAACTCCATTTAATTTCGCCGGTTTCCGAAATGGCATAAAAAGTATGATCGCCCGAACCAATATACACCGTACCGTAACTGTCGATAACCGGCGAGCTGAAAATACCTTTGCCGGTTTCGATTTGCCAAGGCTTTAAATTAGTAATAACAGGAACTACCGAAGTTCTGCCGGTTTGCAACGAATTTGCTCTAAATTTAGGCCATGGACTGGTTGGGTCGAGCTTTAAATCGTAGACAAATTTGTCGGTGCTCGATGCATTGGTTACGCTTTCAGGCTCCAAGTTATAATCCGTAAAACTTATGCGAGATTTTGCAACGAAAAATAGAATAATTACAAGCAGCACATATAATACGTGCATTTTTTTGAACTTATACCACGATAGCCATTTCATATATTTTTCAAATTTTAAAGCGAATATTTACTTTTAATAAACGAATAAATGAGCCGAACTCCATATCCGGTGCCGCCTTTTCCCCACCAACTCATGGTGCTGTCTGCCCATGCCGGGCCTGCAATATCAATGTGTATCCAAG
>JAIFNC010000161.1:0-15135 GCA_020047935.1 Bacteroidota bacterium | reverse complement strand
ATCATTTCGTCATATTCGTTCCAAATAGGAAACTCAACAGTTCGTTCGTAGGTTTGCAAACCGGTTTTGCTCAACAATTTTAAATCTTCGTCGGCAGTGCCCATAACCACCGAAGCACCATACCCAATAGCCGCCATTGCTGCACCGGTTAGGGTAGCCATATCAATAACCAATTCGGGGTTGTATTTTTTTGCAAAACTAAGTGCATCGGCAAGCAGCATTCGGCCTTCGGCATCGGTATTAAGTACTTCAACCGTTTGCTTGTCGAACATGGTAATAACATCGCCGGGTGTATAGGCATTTCCGCCGGGGCGGTTATCGGTGGCAGGAACCAACGCAATAACATGTACCGGCAGTTTATTTTGAGCAACCGAATATATAATGCCGGCAACTGTGGCGCCACCTGCCATATCGCACTTCATAATATCCATACTTCCGGGTGTTGGCTTTAAACTTAGTCCGCCCGTATCGTATACTACCCCTTTTCCTACCAACACAATCGGTTTTTGATTTACTGCATTTTCAGGTTTCCATTCCATAATGGTAAAACTCGGAGGTTCGGGACTACCGGCATTAACAGCAAGCAAACCGCCCATTTTCAGCGCTTCAATTTTCAATTTATCAAAAATTTCGACCGTTATTCCGGCTTTTTTACACCAATCGTGCATTTCGTGGGCAAACTTGGTGGCCGTAAGATACATTACCGGCTCGTTTACCCAATTTCGTACTTGCGTTATGGTTTCTACCAGTATATTTTGTTCAACAATTAATGCTTCAGATAGCGCCGGGCATGCAATTCGAATTTCGTTCAACACACAAGGCAACGATTCCGGCTTGGTAAAATACTTTACAAACTTATAGTTACTTAACGCCAAACCTACCGCAAAAGCAAGTGCTAAATTTGCCATTTCATTTGTTGCACAAACCGTTACCGATTCGTATTTATGCTTGCTCAAAATATTAAATACACCAAACCCGGCTTTTCGTGCTTTTTCTTCTGTTTCGTTTTCTTTTGCCGTTTCTTCTTCCTTATAAACAAATATTTTTCTATTTGTATGAAAAAATTCTACCGGATTAATTTTATTCTCAAATTCCTTCAACATAAATGCAGTTTCGCTTTCGGTAAGGTTTAAATTTGCCAACTGCTCAACTTTATTGATCAAATAAACAACCGCACCGGTTTGCGGAATTTCGTGTACTTTACGAATTTTTGCTATCATTAGGATTTTATTTTAATTATTTTGAAGTAAAGATATAAAAAAAACTAAAATAGCAGCGTTTCTTATAGTAGAATGCCAAAAACAATACACGGTATTTTTTTTTGAAACTATATTGAAGTAAAGCATACTGTTTTACTTTTTTGTTTCAATAGTTTTTACCTATCTTTGTATTGCTTGGCATTACTTTTGATTAATTTAACAGAAAACAAACTAAAATGAGCTCCGGTGTAACATCAAATATAAAAGTCGTAATCCTAACCATTGTACTTTCAATAGCAGTAATAGGCGTTGGGGTATATTTTGCACTTCGCACTTACCAAAGCAACTTGCCGGTTGATAAGGTTTTGCAAGACTACGACGAACTTGAACAAGCTTACACAAAGGCAGTGCAAGAACTTGAAGAAGTTTCGAATAACGATTACGGAAATATTGATATTTTAAAACAAAACCTGCAAGAAGTTTTGCGCGATATTAAAGAAAAAAAGAAAAACTTAGACGAGTCCAGACGTTCGGCAGGTTTGCGTTTTGATATTGATACCTCGCTGGCGCAAAACTACCGCGATAAACTTGAAATGAGCAAGCAAGTTGCCGATGCTATTCTTTTGCAACGATTGGCCGAGGTAGAAGCCGAAAACAAGGAACTGGCAGACCAAAATGAAGATTTGGTAGAACAATTTGAAGAATTGGAAACCGAATTGGTTGAAATGAAAGATTTTCATGAAAAAGAAAAAACCAAAAACGTAAAACTCCAAGAAACCATGAAAGTTATTAATGAAAAAATAACAACCATGGAAACCAAAGACCAAATAAACGCGCAAGAGTTAAACCAGTTAAAACAAGTTAAAGCCGATTTTGAACAAAAGCTCGATTTAAGTAACCGAATGATTGAACAGCAAAAAAGCCAGATGAACGAATATATTGGCGACTTGCGCAAAGCAAGCCTCGACTGTTATTTTATTTACGAAAAAGATAACAAAACCGAAGAAGCCAAAATATTTTTAACCTCAACCGCATTGGCAGCACGCTATTTTAAATATTTTCAGAAAGTTAAACCCGATGTAATGTTTGGTTTTTCGGTTAACAAACAAATATTTTTAAAAGGTTCGGAAAAAGTAACTTTTATTATATTCGACGATAAAAATAACGAAGTATATACCGTTGAAAAAGTTGTTTCGGGCAATAGCCTAACTATAACCGTACCCGGCAAATACTTTAAACAAGGAATTTTTACCGCAGTACTCCGACAAGGCAACGAAGAACTTTTAATTGATGGCGAATACGAATTTGTGATAGATGGAAATTAGCACTACCTATTTGTTACAAATTGTTGCCTTTACTAATTAAAAAAAGTAACTTTTTACCCATAAAACCCTAAGCAAAATGAAATCAACTGCATTTATTTTAATTTTTTTATGGGTTACCAATTTGCTGCTTTCCCAAAATTATAAACTCGAAATAATTCCCGATGCACTTATAAGCGAACCGATTAACGCCATGTTTTTTGAAAACGAAACCTTAGGCTGGTTTGCTACTTCAAGCGGATTATACAAATACTCCAACGACAAATTTTCGCTTATAACCGACACCGTAAACAAAGAACTTTTTAGACTGAATGCCATTACCAAGGCCGCCGATGGTGCATTGTGGTTGGGTAATTATACCGGCAGTATAATTAAAATGGAGGAAGGGAAAATAGTAAAAACACTTACCGCTCAAGACTATAAATCGGCACCCGATTTAATTAATTCAATTACGGTATTTCGAAATATAGTTTGGGCAGCCACCTCGGGAAAAATTATTAAACATAACAACTATACCAATAAAACCGAAGTTATTGAAGCACCCGAAAATGCAACCATTTACACGGTGCATATTGACAGTACGGAAACTGCGTGGGTTGGAACTTCGTTGGGAATGTACTTTCTACAGAAAAAAAATAAATGGAAACACTTTACCGGTTTTACAAAAACTTACCTTATTTCGTCAAATAAAGCCGATTCGTGGGCATTAGGTAAATCGTCAGAAAACACCTTGTTGCTAATGTATAAATTAAACTACGACCTTATGATATTTTTTGTAAGCGTAGATAAAAGCCGGTGGGAACCAATGCAATTTCATTATTCCGATTCAAAAATCAGATTTTACGACATAGCCTACGATTTTAAAGGGAATATTTGGTTTGCAACCGATAAAGGTTTGCTTAAATACAATCCGATTACGGGCATTGCGGTAGCAATATCGCCCACAGAGTTCAAAGATTTCTCAAAAGAATCGTTTAATAAAATTGCAATACAAAATAATCGGACCATTTGGGCACAATCGAATAGCGGATTCTTGTACCGTATTACCGAAAACTAAGCATATTGTACTATATTTTTAACTCGAAGTTTGTTTTATACTTTTATATTCAATGTTAAAAATTGTAAATATATTGTATATATTGCACTAATTTGGTTACAAAACACGTTGTGCTTACGTATAATACACAACTACCTAAACACAAATGATTATGAAAACCAAATCTGAACAAAAAAAAATCCGCAAAATGTTGTCGTCGTACGGTAAAAGTTTAAAACGACTTAATTTTGACAATGCAAGTAACATTGAACGAGTTTTTCCGGAAAGAATTGGCGAGCAAAAAAGCGCTGCGCGAAAACCGGAATCCTTGAGTTACACATCCGACTGGTACACGAAAGATTAAAAATTATATACTAATTTTTTAAATTTTTCGTTATATTTCGAACGAAAGCAAATTCAATTTATGGATCAATTGTTACTCGAAAAATGGGAACGCCCCGACTTTAATGCGGCATTTAATTATTCGTTTTTTTTGAAAAACAAAAAAGGCGGTTATACAAGAACCGGAATTGCTTATGTCAATTCGTATAAAGATCAGGGTTTATTGGTTTGTCCGTTGAATGGAGATATTTCGTCCAAACATGTGCTTGTTTCTTCTATTGAAGAATCGTATGTTGAAAACGGGTTTGGTTTTCCATTAAACTTTTACAGGTCGCCGGGTAAAGTATTGCGCGAATGCCTTCGGTATATTGAAAACGATGTTAATTCGCCCATTATTAGTACAATACTTAAAACCGAGAGCATTGAGCTGAAAAAAGAAATTAATTTAGCAAAAGAAACAAACCGGCTTTACGTAAAATACACCTTACTAAAAGCTCGGTCGTATGTACCTATTGAAATCAAACCCGTTTTAGCTTTTCGAGCCGTTGACAAATCAATTAATTTATCTAACGTATTTTCAGTTCAAACAAAACCTGAAGAAAATACGGTAATCGTATCGCACCAAGGCCACTACCCCAAACTGCATATACAACTTAATACCCGGCTAAATTTTAACAATGTACCCGAATATTTTACCGATGTAGAATATATTAACGAACTTAATCACGGAATTGTTTTCAGAGAAGACTTATTTATTCCCGGAGTATTTACCGTGGTGTTGCTTGAAGGGCAAAGTTTTATTATGACCATAGCACACGAACCCATGACCCAAAATCTTATTAATCTGGAATTCGAAAACGAGTATGCCCTGAGGCATGAACCCACCATAGCCAAGAAAATTATACTTTCAACAAGCAACGACTAAGCCCAAAATTTTTATTTTAATTTCGGAAACCGAAAATAGCCCTTTGGCGGCAAACCAACTTTTATTTTATTAAAAAGAAATTATATCTTTGCACTTCAAAAAAAATGGGTTAGGTTTGTTTTGTAAGTACATAGCAACCGGCGCTATTTTGGATTAAACACCATATTCAACTTTTTTATTTGTACGAATGAAACATATAAGGAATTTTTGCATTATAGCCCATATAGACCATGGAAAAAGCACCTTGGCCGACCGTTTGTTGGAATTTACCAAAACAGTTGACGGAAAAGATTTACAAGCGCAAGTACTCGACGATATGGATTTGGAACGCGAACGCGGAATTACCATAAAAAGCCATGCCATTCAAATGGATTACGAATACGAGGGACAAAAATATGTACTTAATCTAATTGACACTCCGGGACACGTAGATTTTTCATACGAAGTTTCGCGCTCAATAGCCGCCTGCGAAGGCGCATTGCTGGTTGTTGACGCTACACAAGGCATTCAGGCACAAACCATTTCGAACCTTTATCAAGCAATAGAGCACGATTTGCATATTATTCCTATTTTAAACAAAATGGATATGCCAACGGCTAATCCGGATGAAGTTCGCGAACAAATTATTGATTTAATTGGTTGCAAACGTTCGGAAATTATAGAAGCCAGCGGAAAAACAGGCATGGGAGTTGAAGATATTTTAAAAGCAATTATAGAAACAGTTCCACACCCAATAGGCAATTCAGAAGCCCCGCTTCAGGCACTTATTTTCGACTCGGTTTTTAATTCGTTTCGGGGTATTATAGCCTATTTTAAAATTCTGAACGGCACAATTTCAAAAGGCGATTTTGTTAAGTTTTATAACACAAAAAAAGAATATTACGCCGAAGAAATTGGCGTACTTCGCTTAACCCAAGAACCGCGCGAGGTATTGCGAACAGGCGATGTAGGCTACATTATATCGGGTATAAAAACATCCAACGAAGTTAAAGTTGGCGACACCATAACCCATGTAAAAGCGCCTTGCGATAAGGCAGTAGATGGTTTCGAAAACGTAAAACCTATGGTTTTTGCGGGCGTATACCCAATAGATGCCGAAGATTACGAAGATTTGCGTGCTGCTATGGAAAAACTTCAACTTAACGATGCATCGCTTACCTTCGAACCCGAATCATCGATGGCATTAGGTTTTGGTTTCCGTTGCGGATTTTTGGGCTTATTGCACATGGAAATTATTCAGGAACGCCTCGACCGCGAATACGACATGAACGTAATAACTACCGTTCCGAACGTTTCGTATATAGTTTACACCAACAAAGACGAAATGATTGAGGTGCATAACCCTGCCGGGTTGCCCGACCCCAAATATTTAAAATATATTGAAGAACCGTATATTACTGCTCAAATAATATCGAAACCCGATTACATTGGCTCGCTTATGACGCTTTGTATGGAAAAACGCGGCGAACTGAAAAAACAAGTGTATTTAACCACCGAACGCATTGAACTAACCTTCGAAATGCCGTTGGGCGAAATTGTATTCGACTTTTACGATAAACTTAAAAGTATTTCGCGCGGTTACGCCTCATTCGACTATGTACTTTCCGGGTTTAAACGAGCCAACTTGGTTCGTTTGGATATTTTGCTCAATGGCGAACAAGTGGACGCACTTTCGACCTTAATTCACTTCGATAATGCGTACCGATTTGGAAAACGAATGACTGAAAAACTTTCGGAACTTATTCCGCGACAACAGTTTGATATTGCAATTCAGGCAGCAATAGGTGCAAAAATCATTGCCCGATCGACCATAAAAGCCTTACGTAAAGACGTAACAGCCAAGTGTTACGGTGGCGACATTTCGCGTAAACGAAAACTGTTGGAAAAACAGAAAAAAGGTAAGAAAAAAATGAAACAAGTTGGTAATGTTGAAGTGCCTCAGAAGGCATTTTTGGCAGTGCTAAAACTGGATTAGTACTTCAAAAAGATAATAAATATTGAATTAATGCCGTTTAATTAAATGTCCGACATAAACCTTTCGATTGGTCGAAGACCATCGAAATGGTTGACATTAAACCGCTTCATAGGTCTTCGACCATTTGAAAGGGGCTTAACTAAATGCCATTGAATATTGAATTAAAAACTTCGATAAAATTCTTAATTTTATCGAAGTTTTTTGCATATAATAAAAGTAAAAAAGCATTTTTATTTTTAACGGAGTTAAACGAAAAATAATTATGAACAAATTTTACCAAAACCAATAAATATCGGATATCTTCGTTATATTTGTTTCAGAATTTACCTTAACATAATTGATTTTTAAAGCTATGAATGTTCGAAAACCAAGTTTGTTCGAAATTGAACAAGCAGAAACATGGGATACGTGGGAGAAAGACGTGTCGGATTTTGATTGGCATTACGCAGAAAACGAGACCTGTTATATTTTGGAAGGTGCAGCAAAAGTAGTTGATATGAATGGGAATAGTATCGAATTTTCTGCAGGCGATTGGGTTAGCTTTCCGAAAGGATTAAAATGCCGATGGAGCGTTTCAGCGCCAATTAAAAAGAAATACTTATTTTATTAGTTTTCATGGTGCATTCTTTCTATAGGAAAAAGCAGCTAAATATACCAAAAACGAACCGGAAGGACTTATAAAAACAACTCAACCCGGTTGATTAGCAAACAATAACTTCAACAGAAAAAAATTACAGATGAAATTAAATGCAGTTTATATTGAAAATATAAAAATTGGAATGCAAGCCATACGAGGCAACTTATTGCGATCTACGCTTACCATATTTATTATTGGCATCGGTATTATGGCATTGGTAGGAATTCTAACTGCCATTGATGCAATAACCAATTCAATTAACAGCGAATTTGCTGCTATGGGAGCCAATTCATTTACCATAAGAAGCCGCGGTATGCAGGTACAAATTGGCGACGAACGACTTCGCCAGAAAAATTTTTCGTACATTTCGTACACACAAGCGGCAGAATTTAAGGAAGCGTACAAATTTCCGGCTGTAGTAAGTATTTCGACCAATGCCTCAGGCAGAGCAACCCTGAAATACGAAGCAAAAAAGACGAACCCAAACATACGCGTTTTAGGGGTCGATGAAAACTATTTGCACACCGCCGGGCATACCATTCATTTAGGTCGCGATTTCAATAACTACGACATAGAATCGGGCAAAGGTTATGTTATTTTAGGTTTCAATTTGGCAAAACAACTGTTTGCCTCTAAAATAGACCCAATACAAAAAATTATAACTATAGGCAACGGAAAATACCAAGTAATTGGTGTATTAAAAGAAAAAGGCGGAAGCATGGGCGGAAGCGGCGATGATGCTTGTTTGCTGCCGGTTTCGAATGTTAGGCAGTACTTTGGCAGGGCCCAAATGAGTTTCGATATTACAGTTTCGCCCTCGGATGCAATAACGATGGAGGCTGCCGAATCGGAGGCTGAAGGAGTTTTCAGAGTTATTCGAAACCTTACACCTGCCGACGAATCGGATTTCAATATAAACAAAAGCGATAATTTGGCTAAAATGCTGCTCGAAAACCTATCGTTTGTTACCGTTGCTGCTACCATCATTGGTTTTATTACCCTGTTTGGAGCTGCCATAGGGCTTATGAACATTATGTTGGTGGCAGTAAGCGAACGAACGCGTGAAATAGGAACACGTAAAGCACTGGGTGCCAGCCAACGTGTAATAAGAATTCAGTTTTTATCCGAAGCTATTATTATTGGTCAATTAGGCGGAATTTTGGGAATTATTTTAGGAATTCTGATGGGCAACGTTGTTTCGGGAATGGTGGGTATTGCTTTTATTATTCCGTGGAAATGGATTATAGGCGGTGTGGTACTGTGTTTAATTGTCAGTTTGGCTTCGGGATTTTTGCCGGCATCAAAAGCTGCAAAACTCGACCCTATTGAAGCATTACGCTACGAATAAAACAGGCAAGCAATAGATTTTATTTACTTTTGAATAAAATCTATTGCCGCTGTTAAACACACTTAAAATTGAAACTCAAATAAATGATGCGTATTTAATAAAGAATAAATAAAAGAAATAACCATAAAAAACAGACTTACTAATAGGAATACGTAACAAATTGTTATATTTTTACAAAAATTAAGGCGGAACCAATTGAATTGTTAAAGCACATGCATATGAAAATTCTATTTTCGGGGCTATTTGTCTGGATTATTTGCATTAATTCATTAGAGGCACAAAACGACATTTATGCTATTTCAATTGATTCGCTTTGGAATATGCAAGTTAGCGGTGGCAGCAGGTATAGCCAATCGGTTGAAAAAATGCCGAATACCATACTGGTTATTAACGAAAAACAAATAGAATCGCGAGGGTACCGGGATTTATCGGACGTGTTGCAAGATTTGCCGGGTATCGATTTTTCAGACCTAGCCTCTCGCTATGGCGAATATGTTACTATGCGCGGAATTCAAGGAAACGAGCGAATATTAGTACTAATTGACGGGCATAAACTAAATCCGCCAACCGGAACCATGCTTTCTATTGGCAATTCTATTTCGGTTCAGTTTGTAAAACAAATTGAAATTATTTACGGGCCTGCATCGGTTATGTACGGTTCCGATGCTTTTGCCGGAATTATAAATATTATTTCGAAAGACCCAACCAAAAGCAAGATTGATTTCAGATTCAATTCATCGTACGCTTCGTTAAATTCAGTGGATGTAATGGCAGAAACACAATTCAACCTTAATAAAGACCTCTCGCTTAGCGTTCTTGGGCGTGTGTATAAATCTGAAGGGCTCGATTTGGTGGGAACCGACCCAATGTTCGATTTCATTAAACAATACCCTGCACCTTTTAATACCTTTTGCGACCAACCGATAAACGATTATACGTTGTTTTTTAAAGGGAACTACAAAAAAATTTCAGCGGGTTATTTAAGGCAAGGTTTTAATGAAGGCAATGCCTATTCGCAAAACCCTGCAAGCAATATATACAGCAGTATGAATCGTTGGAAAAGTTCAACGGATAATGCTTGGCTTTCGTACAAAAATAATGTAGGTAAATTAGGGCTGCTTACCGTAGATTTCAATTTAATTAATTATAAAATTGATGACACTACCCAATATACCAAGTGGGTAACACCAAATACGCCTACCGAATATTTTAGTCAGTTTATGACCGGCTCCGACTTGGCGTTGAAAACATCGGTCAATCTATTCAGCGTTCCGTCAAAGCAACTAAAGTTTATTTCCGGTATCGACTATGAACTTATTCAGAGTATTCCGCCTTATGCCAACGACCAACTATTCGGTAAATCGTTGCAATTTGTTGGCGAAACTGCCAAAACCATAAAAAACAAGTTAACATTGGTCGAACATCGAATTTCGGCATTTACACAAATGGTTTGGACTCCCTATAGCTTTTTAGATATTGCGGCCGGCGGCAGAATAGATTACTCATCGCGGTTTAAAGCAGCCTTTAACCCCCAACTGGGTTTTACGCTACAACCCATAAGCAGTATGCTCGTAAAATTTATGTACAGCTCGGCATTTCAAGCACCTTCGTTGTTTTTTATGTACGAACAATGGGGAAGCGGAACACACGTAATGCTTTCGGTTGATGAAGTAAAATCACTAATTGACCCTAATTGGCAATTAAAAAACCAGCTCGTTTCGACCTATGAAGTTAGTATAGTTCAAAAAATTGGCGAACTTTTTCAGTTTAAATCGGGCTTATATAATAATAATTTAACGAACTTAATTGAACGAATTACTTTTGACAATGTAGGTATAACCTTTAATAAATATAAAACCGATAATATATTTACAAAAGGTATACGGAACGAAAATATTGGAAGCCAGCAAACTACCGGATTTTTCTCCGAGCTGAATTTTAGCTATAAAAACAAACTGGAAAGCTATATCTATTATAATTATACCAACAGTACCTCAGTTAATTCTAGAAGCGAAATAGCTACCCCGCGTGTTTCGATGCATAAATTGCACCTTGGGGCAACTTACTTTAATGCATTTAATTTATTTAACATTTCGGCGCGTTTCAGATATATTGGCGACATAAATAATCTTAATACCGTTGTATTTCCGTCGGGCAAACAGCCGGGTTACACCATGTTGGATTTAACCCTTACCACCAACTCTATTTACAAGGTGGCAAAAGCATTTGTGCAAATTAACAACGTACTAAATCAGACGGTAGAACATGCCGGTTTATTTCAGCAAGTTTCCGGTTATTTGCCAACTATCCGGCAAGAACCAATTCGAGTTAAACTTGGGTTGGAAATTAGATTGAAAAAATAAATTACGATTAAATGCCTGCGAAAAAAAGCATTAAAAAAACCTACAACGTACTTTTGTTTCGAAACCACCCTATTGTTGAAATTGGGGTAAATTGGAATAAAAAAATTGTGGCATTTGTACTGTTTTTCGCTTCATTTTCATTGGGTGTTTTTGCGCAAAGCCTTACCGAAGCACAAGTTAAGAGCGTATATATATATAATTTTCTTCAGAATATGAAATGGCCTTCGTATAAAACAACCGATGGGTATACGATAGGATTTTTAGGCAATGAAACAGCCGTTTATGATGAACTAAAGAAAATGGCAAGCACAAAAAAGGTGTACGATTTACCAATAAAAATTATAGATTTAAACAATTCAACGGCGAATAAAACCATTAATATGCTGTATGTTTCCGAAAGTGAAAATGCCGGAATAAAAACCATAGTAAATACCTACACCCAACACCAAATTTTAATGGTTACCAATCGATGCAACGATAAAACATTGGTTATGATTAACTTTGTGCAAAAAGATGGCGGAATTATTCAGTTTGAGATTAATAAACCTAATTTAATATACGAAAAACTAAGCATTTCCGACAAATTTATACTTAAAGGCGGTACCGAACTGGATGCTGCCGAATTGTACAGAAAAATGGAAACCGAGCTTCAAAACTTAAAAGAAGTTGCATTAAACCAACAGCTTGTACTTAATAAATTAAATACCGATATCGACGAAAAAAACCGACAACTTTACATGAAGGAAATTGAACTTAAACGAATTCAATTAGGTTTTATAAACATAACCGATTCATTCAACCGATTGTCGGCAGAATACGATGAAAAGAAACAATCGCTTACGGCCAAGGAGCTTGAATTTGAACAATTGATTAATAGCATAACCGATTTAAATGCCCATTTGAGCGCACAGCAGAAGAAGATTGACGAACGTAATGCCGAAATTTCAAAGAAAGAAATTCAGATAAATGCACAAAACAGCCTGCTTGAACGGCAAATAAAACAAATTAAGCAACACAAGGAAAAAGATTTGGAGCAAACAAAAACCATTCAAAACCAATATTATGTAAATATTATTGCCGGGATAATAATTATTTCGATTATTGTGCTTTTGAGCCAGTATTTCAGGTCGCTAAAAAAGGAAAAGCAGACCAACGAAATAATTTTGAACCAGAATAAAATGCTAACCGACACCTCGGCGCAATTGCTGGTAGCAAAAAATGCGGCCGAACTGGCAAGCAAAGCCAAATCGAATTTTTTATCGAATATGAGTCATGAACTGCGTACTCCGCTACACGCAATTTTAGGTTATTCGGAAAAATTGCAAACCGAAGAAAACCTTAACAAGCAACAAATAAACAGTTTAGCAACCGTGCACAACAGCGGTAAGCACTTGCTTTCACTAATAAACGATTTGTTGGATTTCGGGCAAATTGAGGCCGATAAAATTGAAATTGCGTCTACCGATTTTAAATTAAGCTCGGTGTTGAACACGGTATTTAATATTGTGCTTATTAATGCGCAAAAAAAAGACTTAAACATGTACTTTGAGCCTACTTCGGAACTTCCGGAATATGTAACCGGCGACGAACGACGGTTAAAACAAATTTTGCTCAATTTACTAAGCAATGCGGTAAAATACACCGAAAAAGGCGAAGTTCGGTTTAAAGTCGGTTATCCGTATGCAGGCAAAAATATTTTCAGAGCCGAAATTGAAGATACCGGCGAAGGAATTAAACCGGAATTTTTAACCGGAATTTTTGACGCTTTTGTACAAGTAAGCTCAAACAAAAACTACATTGAAGGAACCGGATTAGGTCTTTCGATAACAAAAAAATTTGTAGAACTAATGAACGGAAACATTAGTGTAGTAAGCGTTCCGGAGAAAGGGAGTATTTTTGCATTCGAAATTCCGCTCGAAATTATTGCAAGCACCAACGAATTAGGAAGTATAGGCAAAATTAATATAATTGGTTATACCGGAAAATCCAAAAGCATATTGGTTATTGATGATACTGCACTTAATCTTAAATTTCTGACCGATATTTTAGAGCCATTAGGTTTTAAGGTACTTACTGCCTATAATTCGAATTCTGCTATAGAAATATTATCTGAAAATTCCATTGACCTCATTTTTCTCGATTATTTATTGCCCGATTCCGATGGTTTATCGATTCTAAAAAAGATAAGAACCTTAAGCAACCACAAAGAAACTCCTATTATTGGCAACACAGCAGCTACCATATACAAGGCTGGACAAAAAGCATTTATTGATGCATGCACCGACCACTTAATTAAGCCATTTAGCAATAAATCGCTTTTTGGTTCTATTGAAAAAACCTTAAATTTACAATGGAAATATAACACCGATGCCAACGAAGAATTGAATAACGCATTCAATTCAAGTGCTGAAATTATATTTCCACCGGCTGATATTTTAAAACAAATTAACGCATACGCCGAGCATGGTGCGTTTGCCAAAATTGAAGAATTGGTGCAAATTTTGAGTTCCAATAAAGAATTTTATGCTTTTTGCAGTAGAATAAGCAAATTAACTGCTAATTTTGACGACGACGGTATAATGGCGTTAACTAACAACAAAACCGATTAATAATGAACACTGAAGGTACTTCGAAAATACTTATAATTGACGATAACACCGATATAATTAACCATTTGCAACAAATTTTGCTTGCACAAGGCTACGAAGTATACGCGGCAACAACAGGCGAAAAAGCCTTGCAACGCTTGGAGATTGTGCCTATTGATTTAATTTTGCTCGATATTATAATGCCGGGTATTGACGGCTACAAAACGTGCGAACTTATTAAAGCTTTACCAAGTAAAAAGAATATTCCAATTATTTTTATGTCGGCTTTGCTGGAAACTTTCGATAAAGTAAAAGCTTTTGGGATTGGAGCAGTGGATTATATTACAAAACCACTTAATTCCGATGAACTTTTGGTAAGGGTTAAAACACACCTTTCCATTAGCCGGTTGCAGTTGCAGCTTTTTGAGATAAACAGCGAATTGGAGCGAAAAGTAGAGCAACGTACGTTTGAACTTAAAACAAGCGAAAAAAAATACCGTAGTTTATTCGAAAATTCGCAGGAGGGAAAATGGGTAACCGACGAAAACGGTATTACCGGTATGGTAAACAGATCGATGGCAACTACCTTAGGTTATGAAATCGATGATTTTACCGGCAAATCGATACTCAATTTTGTTACGGTTTTTCAACGTGAATTACTTAACAATAATTTCGATGCGATAAGCCACTCCGGAGAACTCGAGTTTTTGAAGAAAAACGGTGAGATAATATATACCACTATTGAAATAGCACCTTTGTATACTGAAAACGGCGATTGCGAAGGTTTTATGATTGGAATTATTGATATTACCGACCGCAGACTTGCTGAAATTAAGTTGCGCGAGAAAAACGAAGAATATGAAATTTTAAATGAAGAACTGAAAGAAAAAAACGTGGAGCTGTTTGCAGCTAAAGAAAAGGCGGAGGAAAGCGACCAATTAAAAACGGCATTCTTACAAAACATTTCGCACGAAATACGCACACCGATGAATGCGATTTACGGATTTTCGAACTTTTTAAACGAACCCGAACTTTCGAGCGAAAAAATGAGCAGTTACGTACATATTATTCAAACAAGTTCCAAACAACTGCTCGGAATTGTTGACGATATTCTAACCATTTCGGCCATTGAAACCAAGCAGGAGAAAGCAATAGCAAGCAAAGTTAAGGTAAATGATATTATTATCGAATTATTGGCTGTTTTTCAAATGCAAGCGGCTGGTCAGAACTTATCCATTTACGCCCGACAGCCACTTACCGACCAAAAATCGGAAATATTTACCGATAAAACTAAACTAAATCAAATACTTACCAGCCTAATAAGCAATGCTGTAAAATTCACTTATAGCGGGTACATTGAATTTGGGTACCAATTGAAACAAATTGCAGGTGCCGATTTT
>JAIFNC010000003.1 GCA_020047935.1 Bacteroidota bacterium | reverse complement strand
CGACCGCTTTTGCCTATAAAATTGGCAAACGACAATTTTTTCTCGCTTGGAACATTTTCATCTTTAATTAGTTCGGAGAAACCAATAATTGAATTAAGCGGCGATTTTAAATCGTGTGCCAAACTCAAAATATAGCCGGTACGTTGCAATTCGGCGGTTTTAACTTGCTCGGTTTGCGTTTGCAGTTCGGATTCTATTTCTTTTCGGTACGAAACATCGTGAAGCGTTACAACGTGCATTGGTTGTTCATCTATTTCAATATGAACCGCCGTAAATTCGGCTGTAAAATGTTTTAAACCAATTGGTTTAGCTGTTACTTCGGCTATGGCGCTTCGGGTTTGGTCGTTTATTCCCGACGAATTATTTATAATTCGGTCTACCATTTCGTTATCCGATAGCAAGGTATTTATTTTGAACTGTTTAAGTGTTTCAAAATTCGAATTAAACATTTTCAAAAAAGCTTGATTACAAAAAGTGGGCATATTATTTTGGTCAATAATAACAACCCCGTCAAATGAACTTTCGATAAGTTTTTTCAGTCGGTTTTCGCTTGCTATAAGTTTCTTATTCGTATGCAGCAAATCGTTTTCGCGACTTTTAATGGTGTTTATAAAAGTATTAAAAGCAGTATATAATTGTCCTATTTCGTCAGTAGCTTTATAAAGTATTGGGGTATTTAAGTTTCCGGTAGCACCAATGCTTTGTGTAATGTGTACAAGGTTCGAAATTGGTTTCGATATAAGCCGCTGCATATAAGCGGCAAGCAATACCGAAATAAGTATCAGAAATAGCGAAATAAGTATCATTTCAATTATGAATCGGTTCATCTCTTGTAAAATGTTACTTCGCGAAACACGCATATATATTAGCCCCAAGTTATTGCCTTCGTAATTTATTGAGCGGTAGATATGCAAATAATTCCCATCGGATTCAACGCTTGCATCAATCGGTTTAAAGTTCGATTCCAGTTGGTTGCCCGATTGATGATGTCGGAAAAACAATTCGCCCGAATGGTCGTAAACCATTACATCGGTTACGGTTTGGTTCGAAGTAACTATGGCAGCAATGCGCTCAATGCCTTTTTTGTCGGAAAAGGTTATGGGTCCAACGCTATTTTCGGCTAAATTTTTTGCTAAAGCTACCGAGTTTTCGCTTAAACTTTTTTCCATGTTTGTAATCGAAATGCTGGCTTCAATCCAAATGCCTATAAGCATTATAGGTACGGTAGTAGCTAATATTATGGCTATTAGCTTGCTTTTGATAGGCATATTTTTAATCACATTCATGGTTTAGTAGTTTAGTTTGTCTATTACTTCGGCTTCCGAAAATAAAATATAGCTTACTTGCAAACCGGAATTTTTGATACCCGATTCGCTAATGGTAAATTCAATTTTGTTGTTTGTTTTTTCTAAATAAATTTGGCCGGGTTCGTTGGTGCCTTGTTTTATGGTTGAAATAATGAGTACCGGACGATTTTTCATTTGCTTTACTCGGGTAATTTCTTCCGGACTAAGCTTTTTCATTATTATCATAACATGCAAATAGCCAAAATTTTCGGTTGCATTTATGGGTACTATTTTTACCGGTACCGATTTAATGCCGATATTTTCGAAATGTTTTTTCATTTCCAATATTTCTGCCGGCTCGGCAAATATGCCCATATTAAAGGTTTTTTGTTTAGCATAGGGGTCGGGCCAGGTAATAAACATGCATGCCTTTTTTAAGAAATCGCCGGCATCAGTTGCTGCAAACGATTGAGCTCTAATGGAATGGCTTATTAACAGTAAAAATATAAGTAACTTTGTTCGCATTGTTAGTCGGAATTTTGGTTGGTTTCAGTTATAAATTTCTGAATATCATCATTTAAACCATTCCAAATTCTATCAACAGCCGTTTTTGTTTCATTATATAATGCTTCGGGTTTTCGTTCAAGCAACGATTCATTTTCAATGCTTTTAAATTTGTCTTTCAACTCATTCTGCCCCAAATAGGTAAAGGTAGTTTTGAGCGAATGTGCCGAAGTACGAAGCATACGCCAATTGTTTGCCAAATAGGAATTTTCCATTTCCAGCATTTGTTTAGGAATGGTATCGACACACATTTCCAATATTTTCGACATTTTTTTGCGATTACCTTTATAGGTTAGCTCTAAAATGGTTATATCTAAGAATTTATAATTCTTATTTAATGCCTTTGAAGTGGTATTATCTTGGTCGTTTACATCTACTGTAGTTTCGGTATTGCGCCTTGTGTTGCGAGCTGTGCCGCGCGTTAGGTCGTTTAATTTTTGTACCAGTTCTTCCGGTACAAAAGGTTTGGTGAGGTAGTCGTCCATGCCTACTTGCAAGCATTTATCTTTTTCTTCTTTCATGGCATGGGCCGAGAGTCCTAAAATGGGTATATTATTTTTAGGTTTCTGAAATTTTTCGCGAATATATTTGGTTGCTTCATAACCGTCCATTTCGGGCATACGAACATCCATTATTATTACATCGAAGTTAAATTCCATATAAATTTCAATGGCTTTGCGTCCGTTGTCGGCAATTTTAATTTCAATAGTATCCGAAAACCGTTCGAGCGAATCGATAATAAGTCGCTGATTTATTGGGTTGTCTTCAACAACCAAAATTTTCTGAAACCCAATTTTTTCATTTATCGAATGGCTTTTGAATTCCGAATTTAACTGCGATTCGGCTCTAACATCGGGCAAAGTAAAGAAAAATGTGGTTCCGTTATCGGTACTTTTTACCCAAATTTTTCCGCCTAATTCTTCTACTAAATGTTTCGAAATCGAAAGCCCTAATCCGGTGCCGCCGGGGTCTTTTATTTTATTGTCTTCAATTCGGCCAAAACGGTTAAATATTATTTCCAACTTATCGCCGGGAATACCTATGCCTGTATCTTTTACATGAAACAAAATCAAGCGTTCCGCTTTTACTTCGTAGCCGAACTCAATATATCCGTTTTCGGTAAACTTTAAGGCATTGCCTATTAGGTTATTAAGTATTTGTCGGAACCTGAACGGGTCGGAAATTAAAAACAAATCGGTTAGCGAATTTTTAACCAATCTTAAATCGATATGCTCTTTTCCTTTGGTCGATTTTTGGCGCTCGAACGAAAGTTTGAGCTCTTGCAGTATTTTATTTACATCGGTTACCGATTTCGAAATTTTTAGCTGTCCTGCTTCAATTTTTGCTACATCAATAATATCATCAATCAGGTTAAGCAAATTATTTCCCGAAGCAATAATATACTCAATATATTCGGCTTTTTGGGTTTTTTCAATACTGTCTTCGATAAGCAACCGCGAAAAACCCAAAATTGCATTCATCGGCGTACGTATTTCGTGCGACATGTTTGCCAAAAATGCCGATTTCAGTTTATCAGCCTCTTCTGCCTTTTCCTTGGCTTTTTTTAGGTTTAACTCTACCATTTTGCGGCGTGTAATATCCTGTACCATACCAATTATTTTATATGGTTTATGGTAGTCTATTTTAACCATTTCGGCGCGTAAGTGCACAGCGACCGGAACCGCTTCGGGCGCAGGAAGTATTTGAAATTCAATATCTAAAGGAGTACCGTTTTTTAACATTTCAAGTACTGCTTTTTGTACCGCTTTGCCGTCGTCGGTATGAATTTTTTCGAAAAATTGCTTTCGAGCCAACGATTCGGTATGTGGCGAAAATCCGAAAATGCGAAATGCTTCGTCGGTTGCAAAAATTTGTTTGTTTTCGAAATCGTATTCCCAAGTACCCACATGCGCTACACTTTGTGCTATTTGCAGTTGCTTTTGGTTTTGAATAAGTACTTCTTCGCTTCGTTTTTTTTCTACTGCTATAGCAATATGGTCCGAAATGAGAGTAAGCAAGTCTAAATCTTTTTCCGAATAACAGTCTTCGTCCGTATAGCTTTGTACGGCAAGCACACCAATAATATTTCCGCTGCTTTTAAGCGGCACGCCCAGCCATGCTTTGGCTACTGAGCCAAACTGTTTAACAATGCCGGCAGCCGACAATTCTTCTATCGTTTTCCGGTTCGCTATGAGTGGTTTGCCGGTTGTTCGCACATAATCGGTTAATCCGTTTTGTATTTTAATAAATTTATCGGGCGGAATAATCGAAAGCTCATCGGTCATAAACGGAAACTGGTAGGTTTCGGTTTTAGGGTTATATAAGGCTACGTAAAAATTATTAACATCAATTAAGTTTCCTAAGTTTTCGTGCAAAGTAGCCAATAAATCAACCAATTTGGTCGATTTAGCAACCTGTTCCGAAATATTCAACAATACGTTCCAAGTATCTTTATCTCTATTTTTTTCGGTAAAATCGGTCAAATAAGCTATTGCGCCCAATACTTTTCCTTGCTTATCGAAAACCGGTTTAAATATATCTTTATATACGTACTTGGTGTCTTTATGAATAAAATCGCCAATTTCGCTAAAAATATTACCGGATAAGGCGTGTTGCACATTTTTTTTGAGGTCGTAATTGGTATGTGCACTTTCCAAAAAATCGATAACCGAAAGGTGGTAATTCGGTATTTTATTGAGAATAGAATTAAAGTAAACCACAAAATTATAATTGTATGCAATAAGTTCGTAGTTCGAATTCACTGCAAAAATAATAATTTCGCCCGGAATATCAATTATTTCGGCAACAAACCGATGCAAATCGTCGGGACTTAATAAGTTTGAAATACCGAAACCGGTAACGTTACTTTTTATCATACAATAAATATTGCCGAAAAATACAATTTTTTTTTCGCTTTCAAATTTAATTTAATGCAAATATTTAGCCTAACTGCATTTTTTTTTAAAAAACGGTTTTGTTTTTCAAAGAAAAACGTGTAAAAACAGCCGGCACGGAATTAGTGTAATTAATAATGGTTCGGAAACGAAAAAAAAATGCATTTGTGCTATAGTTTATGAAAAAAATCAATATTTTTAGACGCTGAAATTTCAATGAAAAAAATATTGCGTATGAAATTTAATATAAAGTTTTTAACTGTACGAAATCAAGTAAGTACCACCTTCATTTTATTGTTTTTGGTATTTAGTTTTGTGCTGTTGGCGCTTTATTATTTTGCAATTATTCAAATTGCTCAAAAATCGGTTATCGATGAAATTTATTCCAAGGTAGAAAATTTGCAAAAAGATGCTACGTTCGAAATTGAAAAATCGTTGCTCGATTTAGATAATTTACATATGTATTTCAGTTCCGATGTTTCTGACCATGCAAACTATCGGATGAGTAATTACGACCGATTACTCAATGCCTATTTTAGTAAAACGCTGAATGTTAATTCTATATCCACTGTTTGGGAACCGGGACGGTTTTCGAGCCTAAACGGAACAATAACCGATTCTATCGATTTTCGGATGCTTTTTTATCGACGAATATATCGAAGTTATTTTTCAATTAAGAACGACTCAATTCCTCCCGATGAAGGAATTTTGAAATCGCAAGATTGGTATAACGATACCTACGCCTTGCGAAAACCAACGATTCAGGAGCCGGTGCTTAGCAAAAGTGCCGAATTGGGCGATGCCCAAGTGCTTGAGACCATTATAAGTGCGCCACTTATTAAAAATTTGGAGCTGTATTGTTTAACCGCCATGGAACTCGATATTTCGGCTTGGTTGGCGCAACTTATCAAATTAAATGAACAAAGCAACGTACAATATACCATCGTTTCGTCCAACGGTACGTTTATTTACCATCCGCAAGCCGAAAATTTGACAAAACCGGTAAGCGCGGTTTATCCTGAATTGAATAACGATGCCAAATTTTTAGAATATTTGGCAAAAGGTATACATGCCGAGCGTAGTTTATCAATTAATAACGAGGAAATTAGCGTAATTAATTTTCCGGTGAAGTTTAAACCTACCAATAATTTTTGGAATATTACCGTATTTATGCCGGTTGAGCTATATACAACCATTGTTTGGCAAAAAATGCAAATTGCACTGTTTATTTGGTTTTTATTCTTATTTATTTTTGGTGTAGGCATTATATATATAGTGCGAAGTATAACCGCCGGAATTGGTGCGGTTCGGTTCGTAGCCGGAAAATTTGCAAGCGGCGATTTAAAAGAAATAAGCAAAGTTCGAATTAACACACGCCGATTTTCAGAAGATATAGATTCGGTTTTAAAAGACCTCGACTTTTTGGCAACCGAATTAGTCGAAATTAGCCGATTTGCCGATGAAATAGGTAAAGGAAATTATAAATCGGATTTGGTTATTCGCGGTAAAAAAGATTTGCTTTCGAATTCGCTTATAAACATGCGCGAAAATTTAATTGAAGCTAAACGAAATGAGCTATTTCAGGTTGAAAAAGAAGCACATAACAACTGGATAACCGGAGGTATTGCCAAATTTGCCGTTATTCTGCAGCAAAATGCAGCAAACCTCGATGGAATGACTTATCAAATAATTTCGGAGTTGGTCAAATATTTGGATGCCGAAATGGGTGCTTTTTTTGTTCGATTAAAAGATGAAAACCAGCGCGATGTAATTGTTTTAAAAGCAGCTTATGCATATAATAAGCAAAAATTTTTGGAAACCGAAATTATTCCCGGAGAAGGCATTATAGGTACCGTTGCCGTGGAAAAAGAAATGATTTATTTGAAAAAAGTACCCGACAATTACATTCAAATTTCGTCGGGTTTAGGCGGAGCAAAACCAAATGTGTTAGTTGCTTTTCCGCTTATTTCGAATAACGAATTGTACGGAATTATTGAAATTGCCGGATTTAATCCCTTGTCCGACGACCAAATTGCTTTCCTTGGTAATTTATCGAAAAATGTGGCATCGGCATTGGCTACTGCGCAAACATCATTTAATCAGAATAATTTGGTGCAAAAATACGAATCTATTTCCGATTCGCTTCAGCAAAAGGTAAGCGAAAATGCGCTACTGATAAACGAATTAGATAGCTTAAAAACAAGTAGCAATAAAGTAAATGCTGAATATTATTTTTTGTTAAATGCAATTGATAAATACATTTATAGAGCATCGATAAACGAGCAAGGAATAATAATTCAAATTAATAGAATATTTGCCGATTTATTGCAGCAAATTCCGTCGTTACTTATTGGTTCAAGTTACGGTAACGGGCTGCGAACCAACGATTTTGTGCTGAGCAGCTATTTAAGCCAGTTTAGCCCTAATGAAAAAGCCGAGGCACTTTTTTTCGATGCTGAAATCAATTCCGAATCGCATATGACCTTGCGTCAGGTGGTTGTGCCTATTTACAGTAGAGACCAGGAGTGGATTAGGTTTGACGTTATTGCATACGATATTCAGTCGGAAACAGAACTTAAAAAGAAGTATTTTGAACTAAGTTCGAAATACACCCAAGAAAATACCTTATTTAATGAACAAAATTCGGTACTTCAACTAAAAATCGATACATTGCAATTAGATATACAGCTATTAATGCAAGAGAAAAAAGCATTGACCGAAAAATTGAACAGACGATTAGGCGGAAATTATTGATATGAAATACAAAAATATAGTACAGCTGTTTAATACGTTAAGTGCCCGAATAACATTGGCTATTCTGGGTGGTGTAATTGCAATGACGCTAAGTGTGCTTATTTATTCGAATGTTTTTTCGATAAATAAAATACGTAAAGAAGCAATAAGTCAGGCATTTACAGTTTCCGAATCGCACAAACTTGAAATTGAGGCATTGCTGAATAAATACTTTATTCAGGCTCGAAATCTGGCTGCATTTTCAAATAATAATAACTCGCGAATTAGCTCGGCGTATTTTACCGAAGAACAAATAATTAGTTTATTGAAATTATTATTGCGCGATAATGCCGATTTGCATGCTGCAGGGGTTATTTGGAGTTCCGACTTGGTTTCGCCTGCCGGCGAAAGCGTTAAATTTTTCGACCGATTGAACCGGTTTGTGCCTATTATGTATAAAAACAACGATGGCGGTATTTCTGAGGCAAAAGTAGAAAATTATGAGGTTGAAGGTGCCGGCTCTTTTTATCTGAAACCAATGGCAACCGGACTTAATCATATTAGCGACCCAATGGTTGTTAATTACAGCTCGAAAAATGCCATGGAAATTGTTCGCATTTCGGTACCGATTATTTACTTAAACAATAGGCTGGGGGTATGTTTTGTTGATGTTGCTACCAATCAAATTGCAGAGTATTTAAAAAGTTTAGATTTGGTTAAAGACGGTATTTTAATGACCGTTTTATCGTCGGGCGGAATTATTGCCGCCACAAATTTCGATCAATCTATTCAAGGAAAGCATATAAAATACGTTTATCGCGATTGGCGCGAGCGCGAAAAAATAACCAACGCTTCCGAAAACTATGCAGTTTATTCGGAAAATGATATTAGAGTCGGAAAACCGTTAAATCTATTAAACTCGAATTCGGTATATGGTTTAATTGTAGATTACGAATTTGGAACTATACATAAGCAAGTTGCACAAAACCAACGTTCTACTGCTATTTTTGTGCTTTTAATTGCTTCTTTGGCGGCATTAATGGTAGTTTTTGTTGTAAAACGGTTGTTGGCACCTATTAAAAAAGTGGTACAATTTTCGGAGCAAATTGTTTCGGGAAGCGAATTTATAAAACCCGATGTAGCTATTACCGCCTCGGATGTAAGCGAAATAATAAGCAATTTGTATAAAGCATCGGAACGATTGAAACGAATTACCATTTTTTCGGAACAAATTGGAAAAGGTAATTTGGAGGTACGATATTTGCCCGTAAGCGACACCGATAAGGTAGGCGATGCACTAACGCTAATGCTTGCTCGCTTAAAAGAAAGCCGCGAAACGGCTCAACAACGAAATATAGAACTTAAAGATAATGAGTGGGTTAGGATAGGAGTGGAGAAATTTAATATCCTTTTCCGACAAACAGACAAAAGCGTTGAAGATTTTTCGTATGATATTATTAAAAATTTGGCCGAATTTACCGGATGTGGTCTTGGCGGTATTTATTTGGTAAACGAAAAAGAAGAGACACAAAATACACTAAACCTGATTGCCTCGTACGCATTTAGCAAACGAAAGCGTATTAAAGAACATGTATTATTTGGTCAAGGCTTGGTTGGTACTTGTGCTGTAGAACAGGCCAATATACATTTGACAGAAATTCCGGATGATTACAGCGAAATTTCTTCGTCGCTTGGACAAGCGCAACCCAAAAGCATTTTTATTATGCCGTTAAACCTGAAAAACAGTTTATTAGGTGTAGTAGAATTGGCTTCATTCAATTTATTAACTTCGGTTCAAATTAAATTTATTGAAGGTTTAAAGGAAAGTATTGCACTTACTTTGGCTGCTACCATTGCCAATTCGCGCACCAACCTGCTGCTTGAAAGAGCGCGCCAACAAGCCGAAGAGCTGGCTGCACAAGAAGAAGAAATGCGTCAGAATTTGGAAGAGTTACAAGCTACCCAAGAAGAGTCGGCACGAAAGGAACGTGAAAATGAAACTTTAATTTATGCACTCAATAACAGTGCTTTAGTTGCGGAGTATAACCGCGCCGGTATTATAACTTTTGCAAACGATTCATTTATTGAAGCATATAATATTCCGAAGGAATTGATTATTGGCCGCAAGCATAAACATTTTTCGTCGTTGGCGCATACCGACTCTATAGCTTACGATAATTTTTGGGGCAAATTGCTAAACGGCGAGCCGGTTCAATTGGTGCAATTAATTGAAAATGTACCAAATAAACTGTGGCTTTCGGAAACTTATTCGCCAATACGCGACGAAATGGGCGGTATAGACAAAGTTTTGTGCATATCGTATAATATTACCGACAGCATGCACAATGCCGATAAACTGCGTAATCAGTTTAACGAAGCCAGAGAAAAGTTAGTAATTATGGCCAAAAAGGAAACCGAAATTATGAAAAGTTTCGAAGAAATGCAGGCTCAATTGCAAAATTACCGAGACGAAGCGGACAGCTTAAAGCGTGAAAATGAAAAACTTTCAGGCATAAAACGAAAAAATAATAGTGGAAATACCTAAAGGAATAACAAATGTTTAAGCAAAATATAAGTTTAAAAAATAAATATGCATTTACTGTAAGCTTATTGCTTGTGGTTTCACTGTTACTGGTAACAACGCTCGAAAATTTGTCGGTTCGAAAATCGGTAAAAGAAGCAGGAGTTAAAACCTTCGAGTTTAAAGCCGATAATTATACCAATAGGCTTGGAATAAGCCTTACCGGTTATAAAAGTATTGCTGCAGAAATGTCGAAAAGTGTACAAGTAATATTACAAAACAATAAAGCAAACGTACAATTACTTTCCGATTTGCTTTTTGTTGAAATAAAAACGTACAATGAGGTTACCGGCATTTCAATTATTCTTGAGCCCGATGTACTTTTGCCTGAAAATGACCACCAAAGCAATGCTTATTTCGATAAGTTTAGTAGAATGGCACTAATGGCATATAAAGAGTCGAGCGAGAATGTAAAATTTACCCGGCGGGTTGGTTACGATGTGCAAAACCCCGACGATTATTACTTTAGCTTGGTAAGAAACGGAAAACCATTTGTTTCTGAGCCGTTTCAATATGTATATCCTTCAAAAAATGAGCAAATTTTTTGCTTTTCGTATCCTATATACGATAAGAAAAATATGTTTATTGGCGCTTTAGTGGTCGATATCGATTTGTCGGAACTAACCTTGGTAATTGAAAATTGGTTTAATGAAACCGATGCCGATTTGACTGTTTTTACCTATAAAGGTAATATAATATACTCATCTACAGCACGAAACGATGCCGGTAAGCATGTAAGTGAATTTTTACCGTTTTGGGAAAACAAACTTAAATCGATAACCGAATATTCAACATTTAAAAGCAAAGATTTAAATTTGCCCGATATTCTGATTCCGGTTTTTAATAACTCTATGGCAGGTAATATAGCCATAAATTATTATGCTAAAAGTAATTACGAGCATAATTCGGCTAAGGTTTCGTTGTGGTTTCGTATATTATTAATTTTGGCTTTAAGTATTTTGTCGGCATTGTTGTTTTTTGGGCTATTAGAGCGCGATTTGCTAAAACCCTTAAAAAAGAGTATGAATGCAGTAAAACTTTTGGCAAACGGCGAAATACCCGAAAACATTGGTTTGAATACTAAGCAGAGCAGCGAAATACAAACGTTAAATTCGGATATTAACTTGCTAATACAGTCTATTTCCGGCTATACTCATTTTGCCAACGAAATTGGCGCCGGAAATTTACATACAGAATACAAATCGAAAGGCGAAAATGATATTTTAGGCTCTTCGTTGCTTTTGATGCAATCGAATTTAATGAAAGCGCAAGCGGCTGAAATAGAGCAAAAAAGAATTCAGGAACAAACAGCTTGGACCAATAAAGGCTTGGCAGAATTTAATATTTTATTGCGACACGCGAATAAAAACCGAACAGATTTTGCCTACGATATTATAAAAAACCTAACGGAATATTTGAATACCACACAGGGCGCTATTTTTGTATTGGAACAGGATAACAACCGCGAAGAGCACCTTGAGTTGGTGGCAGCATTTGCTTATAATAAAAAGCGATTTCTGAAACGCACATTTTTGCCGGGCGAAGGCTTAGTTGGACGTTGTGCCTTAGAAAAAAAATCAATTATACTAAAAGAGGTTCCAACAAAATATATAAAAGTTACTTCGGGCTTGGGCAAAGTAACTCCAACTGCTTTATTACTTGTGCCTATGGTGTTTAACGAAATGCTGTATGGGGTAATTGAATTGGCAGGGTTTAACCATTTTCCCGAATATCAAATTAAGTTCGTAGAAAAATTGGGAGAAAACATAGCAGCATCGCTTTCGGCAAAACAAAGTATCGAAAAAAATGATGTATTGCTTACGCAATTTAGAAGCCAATCAGAGGAATTAGCATCGCAGGAGGAAGAATTGCGCCAGAACTTAGAAGAACTGCTTGCGACTCAGGAAGAAGCTGCACGAAAAGAGTACGAATTGCACGGTATTATTGATGCAATTGACAATACGGTTATGTACGCCGAACTTACCGATAGGGCAGTAATTGTAAAAGCAAATAGCTTATTCTGCACTTTTTATAATTTAACAACCGAAAATGCCAAAGGAAAAAACTACTTTGCTTTGGGTAATAGCACTTTTAGCGAAAATAACCTAAATACGGTGCTTACTGCTATTCAAACGGGCGAAACAATTCAAAATACTCGCACGGTAATGCATAATAGAGAAGAACGAATTTTGCTCGAATTGTTTAGTTCAATTTCTGATGCGAGCGGTATGGTTGTTAAAATATTGGTGGTTGCTTATGAAATAACTGCGCAAGTTGCTGCCGAGAAAAAACTCAGTGAAATTCTGCACCGCTTCGAAGAATTGAAATTTGAAGTAGTTGAAGAGAATAAATTCTTCGAAAAGAGCATTGAAAAGCTGTCGAAGTCGGTTAGTTTGCCCGAAAAATTAAGAATTACCGATGTTTCGCAAGTAGAGGATAAAGAAGAACGTTTAGAAGAAATGATTCAATTCCATAAAAAATACCGCGAAAATTTCGATTTGGAAATTAAAAAGTTACGTTCGTTTCCTGAAAATGTAAAGCGGTTGATTGATAAGGCACGCAGCTAATTTTCGGGCGAAACTAAAATGTAAAAGATACGTTTTTTCGATTCAACTTTACTGTTTAAGTACGGTTGCTTAATGTAGTAATAACAAAAAACACCGCTGTTTGCTTGCACTCGGTAGGTTATATTCGCCGGATCGGTTTCTATTTTTTCGCCTAAAAAATTTAATACGCTTATATACGTATTTAGTACGTCGGTGTTTTTTGATACCATTCCGTAGGAAATACATTGGTCGGTTCGCAAATCTATTTCATACGTATAAAAAGGATATTGGCTTTTTGGTCTGAAAGTCAGCAATATAGTCTTTCGGTCTATGGTATCTGTTTTTAGTGTATATATCGTATCGGTACGAAAATAATTAATTACAAACTCTTCCGATTTGCCAATGAAATTATCTTGCCCTACCATGGTTTCAGCATAAAATGCCAATTGGAGTAAAGCAACAATAAATACCGAACCTTTTACGGAAAATGAATGCAGATATTGATATAAACTGTTCATAATGTGAAATTTAAATATAAAGTAAATTCACTTTAATCTCGATGTAAAGATACATATATACTTCAATTTTAATGCAATTTTAATTTAATTTTTATTCGCATTTTATTTCGACTAAAAAATTGGGTGGTAATAAAACTAAAAAACCTAACCGGTGCATCGGTTAGGTCTTTTATAATGAATCGTTTACAATTTAATGCGTAGTCCAATCTTGCCAAGTTTCAATAATAGCCGATGAGGTAATTATTTTAGGGTCTTGTGGTTTTTTATTAACGCGTACCGAAGTTTCTTGCACGTTTTCTTTTACATAAGCCGACCATTCGTCGTAGTTTAATTTACCTCCGCTCTCTTTTAGCTTTTTAAGTAAGAAATAGGTGAAAATGCCATGGTTTTTTTCAGCAAACGGCAGCGCAGTTTGATCGCCCTGACTTGCAGAAAAAACCACCAAGTTGCCATTTATCATTGGGTTTTCAACCGGTTTTACTTTTACTGCGCGTGCTGCCAACAACCCTTGTTCTCGTCCGCCACCGCTAAAGCAAGCATCCATAAAAACGCTTACTTTGCCCACATTTTCGCCACCAACTAATTGCTGGTACAAATCGGCCGATTTAATACCCATAGCAACATTAGCTCCCGAAACGTCTACCGGCATAATGTAAGGCTCTTTGGTTACTTCGTGCGGGAAACCATGTCCGGCATAATAGAAATAAATTTCGGCCTGTGTACCTGAAACTGCTTTTGCCAAAGCCAATACTTCGCTTATCATTTGCAGCATTTCGGTTTTTTTGGCGTTTACTTTAAAGCGAATATTATTTTCCGGAATGCCAAGTAAATTTGCGGCATATTTTTTAAACATAATTGCGTCGCCGGCTGCATATTCAACGTTCGCTTCTTCGTTAAGCCCGGTTTGGAACGATTTATAATCTTCATTTCCAATAATAATGGCAAAGCGATTCTTTTTAATCAGCGACTCGTCTATTTTTGGAATATCGGTATCAATATCCGAAACTAAATCGTAACTGGTATAAGGCAGCAATTCTTGGTTCATTGACACGGTTAAGGTTTTTACCTCATTATTGCCGCTATTTTCTGAAAATGAAGCGGTTATACCTATTTCGCTTTCGGCAAAACGCATGGTTGGCATAAATACATAGTGCAATGTGGTCGATTCGCCGCTTGCCAGCATGGTTGCTATTTCGCCTGTATTGTACTCGGTTACGCCCACCGGATTGGTAATGGTTTTATGAATTCCCTTGGCTGTTCCGGTACCGGTATTTTTTAACGTTACTTTTAAATGTACCGGTTGGCCTTTTTGAATCGTTCCGCCTGCGTCGGTTGCAAATTCATAGGCAATAATTTCAAGTTTTGGCGGCACGTATTCTGAAGTTGCCAAGGTATAATTTGCCGGTTCGGGTTTATGGCCTCCGGCTTCCGAAACTTGAAAGGCAAATTTAGCTTGCGATGTACTAATGTCGCGAGCAGCGGTAATGGCAACGGTAACACTTTTATTGTTGTCTGGAGCCAAATCGCCCAAGGCTATTTCTTGTTCAAACAGCAAACCTCGTAGGCCGGTAGTTTCGAAAATTTGTAATTTTGTGTTAAACGACGTTCCTTTGCCATTGTTAAGCACCGTAAACGTAATTTTTCCGCTTTCTTCTGCGTCCAATCGGTTGTTTTTATCGGTATCGGTAAATACTATGTTCGTAATAATTAAGTTCGGCGGACTGGCTGTTCTTTTGCGGTCCGGAAAAATCGATTTAAAGGTATAATTATCCAATCGGTTGAAATCCATGGTTGCCAAGTTTATCGATTGGCGAATTGAATTTCCGTAAAGCGGATGTCCCAAAGAGCTTAAGGTATGCGAAATTATTTTGGTTCCATCGCTGTTCACTGCAACATTATCGGTAACTATTCCTGCCGAAACTACCAAATATTTATTGTTCAAATAGCCGTACTTGAAGTTTATAAATTCATACGTATCCCACTTTTCTTTGAAAGTTGGAGCATTGGCAGCCGG
>JAIFNC010000235.1 GCA_020047935.1 Bacteroidota bacterium | reverse complement strand
CCACTGCCATTTACTTTTACCATCAGTTTTGATTATTTGCACGCCTAAAGTGGTAAAGTAGCACCAAGAAAATTTAGAAATAAAGCGATAAAACAATTATTTTTCTACAAAAAAAACTTAACTTAGCGGTAATAATATGAGCGCTATTTCAATTGCACAATTCGAATAGTAGCTTATTAACCATACAATTAAGTAATGTTAATACCAATGACCAATTATGAAAGCTTTTGTAACGAATACGAAAAACCTTACGGTTGCTGAATCAGTTACAGTTCGTTGGTAGGCAATAGGCCGATAATTAAATAATTGCAAATGAAAAACCGGTTTGCCCTCGTATTTCTACTTTTACTTCTTACATGGTCGGGGGTTGTAAAATTATACGCGCAAACCGACTCGTTGCTTAACGAATTCAGGAAAACTCCGAAAACAGCTTCCAACGTTCCTAAATTACTCGAAATATCCAACCGCTTAGCCGACCTTGACATTGATATTGCCTTGAATTGTGCAAATTCAATTGAGCAAATTGCGCTGCCGCCTGCCGAATTCGAATTGCAATGCAAAACACTGATAACCCTCGGGAAAATTGCTAAAGTAAGCGGAATATACGACGAATCGAATAAGCACCTATACCAAGCTTTGGCAATTGCCGAAGCGCATAATTTAATTCGCATAAAAATAGTATGCCTTTACGAAATTGGCGACTTAAGCCGATGCATTGGGCTATTAGACCAGAGTTTGCAATATTTGTATTTGTCGCGAAATTTTGCGCACCTGCACAAAATCAATCAAGAATTTCCGCAATTGTACGACCGCATGAGTGCTACCTATTATCAACTTGCTTCGCCTAATTACAATCCATTCGAAATAATAATTATACCCAATCAAACAGAGTTAGGTTCGGGCAAAAACTTACCCGACGATTATATCGAACTTTGCAAACTTTACGCCGACTCTGCCTTGTTGTTTTCCGAATTGAATAACAATACTCGAACAAAACTAAGCAGTTTTAATACCCTGGGTGCCTACTACAGAAGCAAAAAGAACTTTCAAAAGGCCATAGAAAATTTTGGTAAAGCCATTGAATTGGCTGAGCAAATTGGCAGCAAAACCGATCTTCCTAATTTCTATACAAATATTGCAAGGGTTTATTTTGAACAAAAACAATACGAAAAAGCGATTCAATTTGGCTTAATAGCTTTCCGTTTAGCCGATACAATGAACATTACGGTATACAAATCGACCGCTGCCGATGTTTTGCGATTAGCGTATATGGAAATTTCCGATTATAAAAATGCCTTAACCTACCAACATATTGAAGCCGGTGCACGCGAGGAAATGATAAACCGACAAAATTGGAATACAATTTCGGAACTCGGGAAAAAATATCAGACCGAACAAAAAGAAAAGGAAATTCAATATCAGAAAAACCTGCTGAAAGTAAAAAATACACAACTGTTTACCCGCAATATTATTATCGGCATTTTAATTATTGCAGCTGTTGCAATTATTATAAGCATAGTAATTTTTGTAGGCAGAAACAAAAAACTTTATGCAGCTTATAACATTATAGCTAAGCAAAACGAGGAGCTAAACCGAGCGAATACTACTAAAAACAAACTTATTTCGATTATTGCCCACGATTTGCGAGGCCCGGTAGGCAATTTGAGCCAAGGGCTAAAACTAATTATCAACAGCAAAGGAAAATCTGAGCTTATGCAGGATTTTATTCCTATGCTATCCGAGCAAGCCGACAGAACGTTTAATATGCTCGATAATTTATTGCAGTGGGTTCGTAATCAGTTACAAAATTCGGCAGCCAATTTACAGCCTCGGAACCTGTACGAAGTATTAGCCAATTGCATTGCTGTTTCACGCAAATATGCCAACGATAAAAATATTGAAATTAAGCTAATTGCACCCGAAACACTTATAGCTACTTTCGATACAGAAATGATAACCATAATTGTACGAAACTTAGTTAGCAATGCCATTAAATTTACAAACAATGGCGGTACCATTACTATCAGTGCATCGCAATTGCAAAACCAAGTTATGGTGGAAGTTGCCGATACAGGAATTGGTTTTCAAAAAGAAAACATGTTGCGAATAACCAACAAATCGGATTATTATACCTCGTACGGCACGAATGACGAAAAAGGCACCGGATTAGGCTTGAAAATTTGCATTGAACTAATTGAAAAAAACGGCGGTACGCTGCAAGTAAAAGAAAATTCACCTCAAGGTACGGTTTTTTACTTTAATTTGTTGGCATAAAATGCAAATTAGCATTGCTGTTCGTGAAAAAAAACTTGACACCGGTTTGTACTAAAAACAACAAATAGCTTTCCGGCTATTCTAAAATAAATTTGTACTTTTGCGCAAAAATTACTGCATAACATGAACAACATACTTGTAAACAGAAGTGCCGATAATATTCGTATTCTTTCGGCTGCAATGGTTGAAAAAGCGAATTCGGGGCACCCCGGCGGTGCTATGGGCGGTGCCGATTTTATTAATATTCTTTATGCCGAATTCTTGAAATTCGACCCAAAAGACCCACATTGGTTTAACCGCGACCGTTTCTTTTTAGACCCCGGACACATGTCGCCCATGCTTTATGCAACCTTGGCTATGTGCAATCATTACAGCATTGATGAGCTAAAGCGTTTTCGCCAGTGGGGCAGCGCTACCCCCGGACACCCCGAAGCCGATTTGGCACGCGGAGTCGAAAACACTTCAGGACCGCTTGGTCAGGGACATACCATGGCTGTAGGTGCTGCTATTGCACAAAAATTTCTGGAAGCAAGGTTTGGCAAACGTGTTAATCATACCATTTACGCATTCATTTCCGATGGCGGTATACAAGAAGAAATTTCGCAAGGGGCAGGTCGAATTGCCGGTTTCTTGGGTTTGAATAACTTGGTTATGTTCTATGACTCGAACGATATTCAGCTTTCGACCAATACCGATGCTGTAACCGTTGAGGATACCGCTAAAAAGTACGAAGCATGGGGCTGGGCGGTTTGTACCATTGAAGGCAACAACCCCGACGAAATTCGCAAGGCATTAAAAACCGCTCAGGCAGAAAACGAAAAACCGTTTTTAATTATAGGCAAAACCATTATGGGCAAAGGTGCCGTTGCACCCGACGGCAGCAGCAAAGAGCGCGATTATACCACCCACGGACAACCCTTAACGCACGCCGGTGCTTCGTTCGAAAAAACCGTAATAAACTTGGGCGGCAGTGCAGCCGACCCGTTTGCAATTTTCGACGATGTGGCTGCGTACTGGAAACAGGTACTTGCCGATAAAACCGAAGACGCGCAACTTGCCAAGCTCGACGAAAGCGAGTGGGCAAAAGAAAACACCGAATTGGCTGAAAAACTTGCGAACTGGGTTAGCGGAGCGGTTCCGAAAATTGACTACGAAAAAATTGAGCAAAAAGCCGACCAAGCTACGCGCGTTGCATCGGCTACCATACTAACCCATTTTGCAAAAAATATCGATAATATGATAGTAATGTCGGCAGACTTGGCAAACTCCGACAAAACCGACGGCTTTTTGAAAGGCGGCAAAAAACCGTTTATCAAAAACGATTTTTCCGGCGGATTTCTACATGCCGGCGTTTCGGAACTTACCATGGCTTCCATAGCCAACGGTATGGCGTTGCACGGCGGTGTTTGGGCAGTTGCCGGTACATTTTTCGTTTTTAGCGATTATATGAAACCTGCCGCTCGTTTGGCTGCACTTATGCAATTGCCGGTAAAATATGTTTGGACTCACGATGCCTTTAGGGTAGGGGAGGACGGTCCAACCCACCAGCCTATTGAGCACGAAGCACAAATTAGGTTATTGGAACAGCTTAAAAACCACCACGGCAAAAACAGCATGTTGGTTTTGCGCCCTGCCGATGTGCTCGAAACTTCGGTAGCTTGGAAAATGGCTATGGAAAACACCGATTCGCCAACCGCTTTATTGCTTTCGCGCCAAAATATTACCAATTTGCCTGCCGCTTCGGGCAACCGATACCACGAAGCATTGCAAGCCGAAAGAGGCGCGTACATAGTACAAAAGCCTGCCGGCAAAGCCGATGTAATTTTGGTAGCCAACGGTTCTGAAGTGAGCACTATTTCCGAAGGCTTGTTCCGTACGCAAAGTGTTGCTTACCAAAAAGAAGTTATTCCTGCCGATATGCCGGTGTTTGGCTTAACCGCCGGACTGCCTTCAACCTTGCAATTGTTGGTAGGTATTAACGGAAAAGTGTTTGGTTTAGACCATTTTGGTTTTTCGGCACCGGCAAATATTCTGGACGAAAAATTTGGCTTCACTCCCGAAAATGTATACAACCAAGTAGTTGAAATGCTTTCGTAATTTGATTGATATTGTAGTAAAAAAGAGGTTGTCTTGAAAGTTTTACTTTTCGAGACAGCTTCTTTTTAAAAGTTGTGCATAATTGCCAAAGACTCAAACTGACAAGAAATAAAACCTGACAAATTTTAGGCAAAGGAAATTTATTTGTAACTTTGCAATATAAAGAGAGCATTAAATGATTGAAAATAAGAAAGCAAGACAATATACACCGACAACTATCAAAAGGCTTTTCGCACTTTCCGGAAATCAATGTGCATTTCCTGATTGCGATGTCATTTTTGTATTACCTGAGCGTCAGGAAATTATTGCACAAATTTGCCATATTGAAGCCGCAGAACTTGGCGGAGAAAGATATAACCCAAATCAAACAGACGATGAGCGACGGGATTATAATAATTTGATTTTGCTTTGTCCAAATCATCACGTTGAAACAGATGATATTGTCAAATACTCAGTGGAAGTACTGAAAGAAATGAAACGAAATCATGAATTGAAAATACTTTCACAACCTTCTTCTTTTGAGAAATTTAGAAATAACCAAACTTCTTTGGCATTTGTTATTAATCAATTATGTCAAGAAAATTTAATTGAAGATACTACAACAAGTTTTGATATTAACGAAAAAATTTCCTACAATAATATAGTCGCATATCGACCTACAATAGAATATTATAAAGCATTTCAGGGCAAACTAAGAATGTTATATTCGGAATATGAAATTCAAGGTCTATTGAACAAACAATACTTATTGCAAAATATCAAATCAATTTATCTTAAAGTTAAAGGTAAATTTGTTACACATTCATTAATTGAAATTGAAGAAATTAGAAAAAATGCAGATGAAATTTTTGAAGAAGTTGAATTGGAATTATGGAAAATAATTGATAAAAGCACAAATTTACAAATAGATATTCCTTTTGAAGCAATAAATATAAGTTTAAAAATAATTATGGTTGATGCTTTTATGGATTGTAAAATTCTTGAAGAACCACCTAAAAAGTAAAATATGTTATTAAGTACAAATATAAAACCGGATAAAGATGTTTATTATTTAGGAGCCAAAGTTATAGAGATATTAAGCGAAGCTTCAAGTAATAAAATAGATTTTTTTGATACTTTTCATAAGTTAAACTCAATCGAAAAGATATCAATGAGTTTATACATTTTAACACTTGATTGGCTTTATATAATCGGTATTGTTAAACAGTCTAATGATAAATATTTAGAAAAATGTTTTTAAAACAACTTATTATACAAAAAGGAAATGAAGTAATAAGAGATATTCTATTTAAAAAAGGAACAAATCTTATTATAGATAATACAATTACACCTAATAGGCAAGATACCGGAAACAGTATTGGAAAAACAACTGTTCTACGTTTGATTGATTTTTGTTTGGGTAATGATGGAAAAAATATTTATACTGATACTGAATTTAAAAGCAATAGTAATAATACAATTGTTGAAAATTTTTTAAAAGACAATAACATTACAATAAAACTAACTTTGATAAAGGATATTGAGAATGAAAACTCTCAAAAAATTGCTATCCGCAAAAATTTCAATTCGCGCAAAGATAAAATTCAGGAAATAAATGACGAAACTTACAACGATAGAGATTTTGATAACAAACTTAAAGACTTAATTTTCAACTCAACATTACCTAAACCCTCATTTAGACAAATTATATCAAAAAATATTCGGTACGAAAAAGAACGCCTTGCAAATACGATTAAAGTTTTACATAATAGCGTAAATGCTGAACAATATGAAGCTTTATATTTGTTTTGGCTTGGAATTGAAAGTGATAATTTGGCAAGAAAACAACAATTGCATGATTTGCAATCAATTGAAGAAAAATTGCAATTAAGGTTAATAAAAGAAAATGATTTACAGCAAATAGAAAATGCTCTTTATATAGTTGATTTAGACATAAAAAAGCTTAATAAGAAAAAAGAAAGTTTCAATTTAAACGAAAATTTTAATGACGATTTAAATACCTTAAACAAGTTAAAATCGAAAATTAATAAATTAACTACAGAAATTAATCGTCTTGAATTTCGCAAAACATTGATAATTGAAAGTAAATCAGAATTAGAAAGCGATTTTGTAAATATTAATACCAATCAAATTAAATTATTATATCAAAATGCAAAACGCTTAATTCCTGAAATTCAAATTTCGTTTGAGCAAACTTTGGATTTTCACAATAACATGCTTTCTGAAAAAATAAAATTTGTAACCCAAGAATTGCCGAATATTGAAAATGAATTAAACAAACAAAAGAAACAATTAAATATTTATCTATCAGAAGAAAAACAATTAACCGAAAAATTATATAAAACAGGTGCGATTGATGAATTGCAAGATTTAATAACAGAGTTAAATAAACAACACGAAAAAAAAGGTTCACTTGAAGAGCAAAAACGTCTTTGGGTAAGTTCTAATTCAAAATTAGACGAAATTAAAGAAGAATTAGATATAATTAATCAAAGCATAATTGACAAAGAAACAATAATTAATAATAGAATATTAAAATTTAATGAGTTTTTCGCTAAAATTTCAATGACATTATACAACGAAAGATTTATTTTAAGTCAATCAAAAAATGAAAGAGCCTATTCTCTAAATATAAAGAGTATAGAAGGAAATTTGGGAACAGGAAAAAAGAAAGGACAAATTGCAGCATTTGATTTTGCTCACATACAATTTTGCGATGAGATAGAATTTCCATGTTTACATTTTATACTTCACGACCAAAACGAAAATATTCATGATAATCAAATAAAAACCTTGATTGAGATTTCTAATGAAATTAATTGTCAGTATATTTTTCCTATTTTGCGTGATAAGCTACCAAGTGATATAGATATTTCTCAATACGAAATTTTATCTTTATCTCAAACCGATAAACTATTTAAAATTGAATAAAATATGCACAATATTATATTATAGCCGCGATTTTGGTCTTGCCTGCATGCGGAACGCAAAATGGCGGCTATAATTTTTCGATAAATTGCTATAGCTTTTATAAATTTAGCAAACTTTTACTGATTCCGAAAATAATTTGGAATTTCTATTAATCAATTATGCTAACTGAGTATAATGAGCCACCCGACTAAGCAACAGTTCTTTGTCTAAGGGTTTGGTCATATACTCATCGAAAACGCCTCCCGAATAATGATTTATTTCGCTTTCCAATG
>JAIFNC010000091.1 GCA_020047935.1 Bacteroidota bacterium | reverse complement strand
GTGGAAGCAATTGCTATAAAATAGTATGGTTATCAGCGTTTTAAACATTTGCGAAAAATTCGTTAGTGCATAAGGTACTAATAAGAACAAATTTAATAAAGTTTCGCAAATGTACCTAAATAAACCTTGCGGCGTAGCCGAATTAAAACAAGATGTCAAGGAACGTTAGTAGTTTAGCATTTGGTTGTGCTTGCTAAATTGCTTACAATACCAAGCTTATTTTCCCCAATCCCGAAGCGGTTTCTTTGCCTATTTGTATTTGCTCGGCAAATTGCAACAAGGGTAAAAAGGCTTGTACATTGCCCTCAAAAACCAAACTGCCTACAAAGGCACGGTATTTTATTGGTTTCGAATAGTGTTGCACAAAGTAAGGTTTCAGTTTGTTTTCGGTTACCTGCACAGCATTGGCAAGTTCCGAGAGTTGTGCGGTATCGAAAAGGTCGGTTTCGTTGCCAAACAGCAATTTTATGGCATTGGCTCGGTGGGCTGCCACGTTTATTATACGGTTAAAGGTAAAATCGTTGGCGTGGTTGTTATTTTTTATACAAACAGGCGTATCGAATTTAAGTTCGAATTTGCCGACTTCTGCACTTACCGTCGGTATTTTGTTTTGGTAAGCTTGCGCTTCGGCAAAGCTTACTATGGTTTTGCTTTCGGTATCGGATAGTCGGTTTTCGATTCGCTGCAATTCCAAGCGTTTGCCAAGGTCGGTAAAACCGGTAAGGCACATAAACTGCAAAATGTTCCCGAACTGCTGCAAAGCTTTACCAAATACAATAATTTCAAAGGCAAATTCCGAATCTTTAAAATTGGTATAATTGCCGGTATCGCAAGGCATAATTGCGTATCCGTTGTACTCAACTTTGTCGAAAACGGCTTTTTGTTCAAAAAAAAACGAATTAAGCTCGGGTTGCGTTTCTTTAAAACACGATAATAAATTTCGAATTGCCGGCCCCTGAAAGTGCGGCAATTCGAAAGAGCGCGTAACCCGAAATATGAATTTGAAACGGTAGGTTTGCATAGAGGATTTAATTATCTATTTTCAATAAATTTCAACCATGCACTTTTCAAAATCTCACTATTCTGATTGTTTACTATATTAGCAAATTTAATTGCATCAGGAATAAGTCCACGGCTATTAAAAAAGTTTAACATGCAATTTGCAAGGTTCTGCGAAGAATTCGAATCGTTCATATATGTTTTGCAAATTTGCTCTTCAATTTCAAAATTCTTAATTCCTTTTTTATAATTATAATTCCAAAGTTTTAGTACCTTAATTAAGTCAATATATTTTGAACTTCTTGCTCGCAGATTTGCTATTTTATCTTCCAATTCGCCAAACCGAATTTCTTGCCATCCGGTTAAGTCTTTATTTGGAATTCCCATTCTGTTTTGATTATCTTCAATAAGGGGTGTAATATTGAAAGGAATCCGCTGAAAATCAACCAATATAGAAGGCTTGTCTTGCTTAATTATACTATTTGGATAAGCATAAATCAAGTATTGTCTTAATTTACTTAATGCTGTTTGCGGATTTCCGTTTCCAATATATTTGAAATATACATCAACATCGCTTACGCCTTTAACCATTGTTGCACGTTTATAAGAACCGCCTAAAAAAGATTCGCTGAAGTCGTCTTTGTTTTTTATAATTTCGCGCAAATGGTTCGAAGATGCAGCAATATTAATAAGCTCTGCTTGCGAATATGAAATGTAATCCGCTTTTTCAGTTATTAATTTATCTATACTCATCTTTATTTAAATTTTCCGTATCCTACATTCGTTTTTGCACCAATGCCAATATCTTTTAAAATGACTGTAAATAGTTCCAACTTTTTCGCGGAAGTTAATTCTTTAACAATTTCCGAATTTTTTAAATTAAACTGAAACTTGAATTTAATTTCGGGCAATATCTTTAAAAATTGCAACGGAATAGGGTTTTTTAACGAAGCTTCGTCGTGAGGCGTTATGTAATCGTCTGCCAAAAATTTACTTGTCTGATTTTCAGCAATTGTTACATCAAAAAATATATCGCGGTCATATATTGAAATCGGTTCGTATTCGCCTTTCGCATTTTTTCTCATACCTTCAAACATTTCCATTTCCAATTCGTCAATTGGAATGTTTTCGGTATTTTGAATTCCTATAGATTTTAGCTGTTCTCTAATATACCTTGTCCGCTGCCCGATATTTCTTTTTTTATATTTTTCAATTGCATCTACTGTAGGAAAAACACTTCGTAATACTCCTTTTACCGAAGAGCCCGGAATAATAGGCATTCCGGTAGTGTGGTCGAAAAAGAAACCGATTTTAATTTCGCCTTTTGCACCTACTTCATGCTGGTATCCGCTGCCTAATAACATACCGGGATATATGGTTTTCAGTTCAAAAAAATGCGGTGCATTTAGTTTCTGTAAACTATTATCGGCTTTATAATCTGACAATTTAAGCGCGAAAATCTTCTCGTTTTTTAGTTTGAAAAAATTCATAAAAACGCTATCGCGTTCTTCTTTTTTTTCATTCGAAGCACTACTCAGCAAGCCGGGAACAAACTTATGCATCGATTCCGGAAACCGAAAATAGTCTTTATAAAAAAGCCATCCTATATTTGGTTGCATAAATGTTATTTTTTAGTTTTTTCAGAAGGTTTGAAAATACGAAGTGCCAGTTTAAAAGCAATGGCAGCATCGGCAAACTCGCCTTGAATTACCCTTAAATCTTTACTTTTCAGCAATTGCTCAAGCAATAATTTTAAATCGGTGCTCAATAAATCTTTGCCTCGCAAACTACGTTTTTTATTGATAATTTGTACCAAAGCTTTTATCATTTTCGGACGTTCGGGTGCTTTGTCTTTTTCCTGTTTTTCGGCTCCATAAAAGATTATAGCCGGAACCAAACCGGATTGAATAACAGCTGCACCAAACGAAGAAACATAACCGTTCATTTCTTTCGGAACGGTTTTGTCTGTACCTTCAATTCCATCTTTTATCGATTTAATTGCGGCTTCAATAAGTATATTGTTAATTGTAGTCATTGTTTCTATTTTAGTTTAGTGAAACTGCAAATACCATAACCAATTGATGCATTTGCACCAATCTGAATCGGTGAATTCAAAAGTAACGATTCAAAAGTTTTATGAATATCGATTAAATCTATGCTTGTGTTTTCAATTTCATAAGGGTAGGAAATTATGGCAGCAAAACGTGTTTCGCGAGGTACAATTTCCTCATGCCAAAGGTTTTCGCTTTGTCCGTTTACCAAATAATTACGAGCAATAACCGGAATACATTCTTTTCCGGCAACCGAATAAAAATCGGCATCGGAATATAAAGCAAGGTTTTTTCCTAAATTTCTTGTAAGTAGCTCGTAGCTCGCTTTATCCATATCATCGCAAACAATTGCATCTAAATCTTCAAGAATTGTATTCGGCAAATTATTAAAAATAACCGGTTTTTCTTTTTCAACCTTAATCAGGCTTAATTTTTCAATTGCTATATAAACTGCATTTCCGGTAATTTCGCTTCCACATAACAATTTCCATTTATCTAAGAAATTAGTTAATAAAACAGGGCAAGTAGCACGGAAAAATGGTATTGTATTGCTACGTACCGGAAAAATCAATAAATCGGCATTTAAAAAGCTGTAATCACCCGATTTTTTATCGTCTTTAGTCGATTTAGCTTCCGAACCAAAAACAAAAGTAATTAAGTCTTTCGCAGCCTTTTGATTTTCAAAAAATTCGCGCAAAGCACCTTTCAAACTCGACGAATTTATAGTTGGCAATTCTGTAACAACATCGCGTTGAACCAAATTGTCAACAACACCAAATGTAGCGTCGCCGCTTCCCGGATGCATATTGGTAGCAGCTGTAATTATGAATGCTTCCGATTTAAGTTTTTTAATCATAATAGTATATTTTATTGTTTTATGTTTTAATCGTTAAATGTATATTTTACTCTGAAATAGTTATAACCAATGGTTCTGAAATTGGATTGATTGGTTTCATTGGTGAATTGATTTGCCAATTTTGCAATGTTTTTGGTATAAAATACCGAGCCACGCTTCAATAGGTTGAATTTACCGCTTTTGCCGGGGTTGTCGGAATAATTTCCTTTGGCAAATGATTTAATATATCTGAAATCGACGGTATCGGTAATGGCAAATATACAATCCTTGTAAATGTCGTTTTCTACATAAGCATCGGACAATAAAATCAATCTTCCGGGTTTATCGTCCAAAACCGGTTCAAACAAGGTTTTAAATAATTCTCCTGAAATAGGTTCCGATTTAATTTCGAACAGCGATTGTTCACCGCCAAAATTCAAAAGGTCGTTTTGCAATTCCATTTCGTCATTAAGCTCAACGGCAACTGCAAAATCATAAAGCTTATTCATCTTGTACAAAGTCTGACGAAAAAACGATTTGTTTTCGGTTTTCCCGGATTGATTTTTTTCAATACCAACTTGTTCGTCTTCATAAAAAACAGCTTTCGTATCTTTTATTTCAACATTACGATTCAATATGTTCTTTGGCTTAAAAACAACGGGTATTTTTTCACCTTTTGAAGATAAAAAACATTGTTCGTAGCCAAGCTTCGATTCATAATTTGTAAGTTTAGGAATACCCTCGGTTATCATTTTATTGCCTGTGTATGTTTTGCCTTCTTTTTCAAATTCAAAAATAACGGGCTTCGAATTATAATCTTTATCAAAAGCGAACTCCGAATTACTTAAAAAATAATAATTGGTTTCTTTACTAATAAATAAAGGCGAAATTCCTTTTATTTTACCAAAATCTTGTTTCGCATCGTGCCGGAAACTTTTTTCGCCAATCAAATCCTTTATTTCATGCTGAGAAAGCTTTATGCCTTTATCTTGGTTTAACAGTAAATATCTAATCAAACCAAAAACCCCGGTTTGCTGCGGAAACAAATTGGAATGTACAAAATAGTTTACCACATTTTGTTCGCCAAAAGTATTTTCACCACCAAAAAAGAAATTATTTGTCGGATGCAACTTTATAATATAAAATTTAGATTTAGTCATTGTCGTTATCTTTTTCAGTTATAAATTTAACAAAACGAAGTGCTGAAAGTGCTGTATCCAAAGCATTTTCCGGATACAAACCGGAATTGTAAATATTAAGTATAAAATCTTTTATTTTATTAATATTCACTCTATTGGAATCATGGATTTTTTCATTAAAAGTGTTGTCGAAATAATTTTCGATAGCAATTTTTTTATCGTCAATTATTTTAATCTCTCCAATCAAATTTATAAAATCTTTCTGTCCGCGTAAGGTCTGATGCATCGAACTGAATAGTTTTTCTTCCTTCCTGAATAATTTAATCAAATCTCTGAACTCATCAAACAAAGTCAATGCATTTACTCCTGAATTTTTCTGAAAAGTAGCTTTATAACCGCGTCGGCTGTGCTTCATTAAATTAAACGAAACTGCATTTTTGGTTTCATTAATTTTATAAAAATCCTTTTTAGCATGTTCATTCAACAAATCTTCAGCTTCTTCCAATGCTTCGTAGAGCGGAAACTTATAATATACCAAAGAAACTCCGCTTGAAAGTGTAGGACAAGGCGAAATTCCCACCATATTTTTACCAAAAACAGTATCAATTGTATGAATAAGGTCGAAAATACTTTCGGTTGCATTTGCTACCGGCGCAAAAAACATTATATCGTCGCCACCTAAATAAATAGGTTTACCTCCATAATTCGTTATAGCATCTATTGCTTCAATATTAAAGTTGAGCATTCGGCTATTAAAATCGCTTAAACTTGCTGTTTTATTTATGTTATATAGCTCATCATTAGTCTTTCCAAAACTATCGCCGTCTATTTTAACTATGGCAATATATTTATGGTAGTTAAACAATTCGTTTTTAAACGGAGTTAAGCTTTTAATGTTTTTATAAATAGCATCTTCTTCGTCACCGGATTTCTTGTTATTCTGTCTTTCCTGTTGTAAGGCAACTTTTATAGCATTTTCCGCTTCTTTATTGCTATCAACATTATCCGTTTTAAAAAATTGAGATAAGCTAATTTCAATTAATGTCGGGAAACGCCTATTTGCATCATCTTTAAGTTGTTTCGATATTAATTCAACCTGCTTTTCATTAGCAAAAGCAGAAATCTGATTCTCGAAACCGTCGTAATACAAATACGTACCATTTATTTGGTCAAAAAATTTCTGTAACCAGTCTGCTGTTTCAATAGGTGCAAAATTTTCTTGGCATTCCAAAACGTCCAAATCCTCAGATAATAACTTAATTGGGTTTACACTATCATCAATATCTTTCTCTATCGCATAAATTTTAAAATATTGATGCAAATATTTTAAAATAAGGCTTGGCGACTCTTCTAATTTATGCGAAATAACAAAAGCTGTTATTTGTAGGGCATTGTCTATAACAGTCGGAATTTTTTCAAAATCGTTATCCTCAGCTTTAAAGATTATTCTATCCGGAAAAAGCCCTGCACCTGTATGCGAAGTGAATATTTTCTCATTTTCAACATACGGAATTAAAAACATTCGTTTCAAGGTCTCTGGTTTGTTTTTGTTCCGACCGCTTAATTGCAAAACTATTTGTTTCATAATATATGAAAAAATATAGCTAGCAGCCCAAAGCTCTCTTGTTTTCTTGGCTTTTTTCTGTGTTTTAGCAATCGGCCCAATAGTAAGCGCAATGTATTTTATAAGACTCATAGTATATGATTTTTCAAGTTTTCATGTATGTCAAAGAATGCATTATATAGAATTGTGTAATTATCATGTTTATGATATTTTTTATCCACATGGGTTTCAACGCTAATTCCGCTACGGTTAAATACAAAATCGAAAAAGTCTTTTAAATCAAAGGCTTCAGGGGTTTTCAGTTTAAAGGAATCTCCATTTTTTTTCTTGATTGTAAACTCTTGATTTAAGTATGCCTGCGGAATTTCAGAAGCTTTAAAATATACATACCATCGCTGTTCTTTTTCGCTAAACAAAGGTTTAAAAAGTATTGGTGATTTAAAACGCTCAATAGTAGGATGTTTTTTAGTAATTGAAGTACGGTAGCTCATCCACTGTTCATCCGACGATAATCCGAACATATCGCGAATAAGATTTTTCTGTTGAAATGAATTACGTAATATTTCCGATTTTGAATGCTTAGAAACCTGTTCCGATAAATCGCCGGAAAAGAATTTTTCTTTAACCGTTTTTTTGTCCCATTGTATTTCTAAACTTTGAGCATACATAAAAGCGAGCGATTTAAAATAGAAAAGGGTTACATCGTCTCTTCCTTTTACATTAATTCCGCTTCGCAAAGCCCGATAAAAAACATCTATTGTTTCGAATAAATCGTTCCATTTGCCGTGATTATCCTCTGACAATAAATCGGAATAAAACTTATACCTATAAAATTTTGAAATTGGTATATAGCATTTTTGAACTACACCTTTACTAATTTCCTTTGTTGGGTAAAAAGAGCCAAAACCTTTAGATTGTCGAGTGCCAAAATTTGTTTCAGCAAAAAACTCGGCAATATTGTTTTCAATTTCAATCAGCAAAAGTTCATTAAAACTAAAAAAATGCAATTCCAGCAAATTACAATATGAGAATTTCTTATCAATATTTTCATCACCCATATTTGCAAAAAAGGAAGGAAAAGAGTTTTTTCTAACTTTTCCGTTTCTATCCTGAATAGGTTTTCCGGCATTATCGGTCTTTATAGTTTCAATTGAATACGTTTTAACTTCGCCAACCGGTAAAATGCTTAGTTTATAATCTAATGCTTCTTTTTCTCCGCTTCCAATTAAATAATCGGTGCTAAACTTACCTTCATTTTTTAGCTTGGTTATTACAAATTTGTCCAGCTTTGGCTTTAACTCAGTTGCCCGCAACGTAGCATCCGCTTGTTCATGCTGAAAATGAATAAGCGGGGTGTGCTGTTTAATTAATATTTTCATAAGGATTAATATTTTTTTGTTTTCTTAATTTTCTCTTAGTTTTGGGTTGTTCTTCTATAAAATCTAATAGACTAAAATTTTTCCTGTAAATTTTCTTGAATTTGCCTTTTAATTTCCCAAACAAATCAGTTGAAACAATTGTTGATTTATTGGTGATTGCCCTATCAAAATTAATGCTTTCTATTAAATTTGTTGTATTTCTTAAATCGACACCAATAAAATTCGTTCCTTCCAAATTACAATTTTTAAAATTCACCAAATTGTAAACATCGTAATTCGGAAATCCAAATACTGAATTTGAAAAGTTTGCTTGTTTCATATTTGAATTTGAAAAATCAACCCCAATTATAGTAGCATTCCTGAAATCGGTATCCGACAAATCGAGTTTTGAAAGATTGCAATAATTTAAATAGCAAAAACTGAAATTTTTATATTTAAGCTTAGGAAATATTACAGCATTGCCAGTTTGTCCATCTATGTTTGAGCCAAATTGAAAATAGGAGAAATTAATATTAAACCATTTGAACTTTTCAAAATATTCTAAAAGTTTGGATATCGATGAAGAATCTATTTCATCTATTGTTTTTTGGTCTTTCCTTACAATTAAACACAATAAAAACCAATACCCGTATAGGGTGTTTTCAATTAAGCTCAACGGGTTATGCTCGTATGAACAATTATATTTATATAAAAAATCGTGCTGTATTAAAAACTTCAAAGTATTAATTAAACCATTTTTAGCCATTTCTGTATTTTGAAGCACTTCTATTTTTTTTTGAATAATATTCTCTATTTCTAATTCAATTCTTCGAAATGCAAAAGCATTAAAAAGGAATTTTAAAAACAGATCTTGATCTAAAATTGATGCAGCAATATTCTTTATTATAAAATCAGAATAATTAATGATTAACGCATTTTTTTTCTTAAATTCAAATTGTTTATTAATTGAATTTTGTGAAATTGATTTAATAATTCCATTAGTTTCTAAAGTTTTTTCAAACGATTTTATAATTTTATCTATATTATAATCGATTTCAGGAAATAAATATTTTACACTTTTCTCAATAAATTTTGTGTCGAAAATTTTACTATTTTCCCGATAAAGATATAGTGATATTATTGCCAATATGCTATTCTGATTTTCCGTTAAATGATCGTATTCAATTTTATTAGAATCTCGATCTAAACAGTCTAAATAGTTTAATAATCCAATTTCTAATTTGCTGGTTTCTATTGCTTTATCGCTAGACGTAATTAGGTTTAGTCTAATTTCATCTTGGATTTTAATATATTTCGAATTGAAAATAATTATTGAATTATCATCTCCATATTCTTTTAATAATAGTTTTAATGCTAAATCAATCCTATTGCTTGCAATGAGTGCTTTAATTTCTATCTTATTCATTTAAATAAATTTAACTTTTACAACACTAAATGTAATCTGAAAAGTTTTTTTTGTTTTATTCTCTTTTGCACATAAAATTACAATTTACGATTATTGTTTAATCTTCTTACCTACTTTAATAGAATAATACAATGAATACTTATTTACACTTAAAATGAGAACTGATAATTTTTTGTATTTAATTTCATACTAAAAAACAATTATCAATTACACTTTTAGTTCTTTATAAATATTTTGTTCTCGTATTTCTATTTTCGTTATAGAAACAACTTTCGCTTGTTCTTTAAATCTCCTTTGAGTTTTGCTATCTAATGATTGAATATCGTCATTTGATATAATTGTTTGCTTGTTTGTAATAATATTTTTAATGTCGGAATTAAATTTATTCCATTTTGTTAAATCAACATTTTCCATATAAGTTGAAAATAATATAGTATTATGAAATTTAGAATTTTCTATTTTAGTCCATTTGAATTTTGCTTCAGTTAAGTCAGCATCTGTAAAATTAGTATTCGTTAAATTTGAATTGGAAAAATCAGAACATGAAAGTGTTGAACCAATAAAAGATGTATTTGTCAAATTGCAATATGATAACGAAGATTTATCAAATTTGCAATTATTAAATTTACAGTTTTGTAAGTCATTGAAATTTAGATTCATACAAGATAAATCCTGACCACTAAAATCATATATTTCAATATTTGTTTTTTTAATGAGATGAAAAATTTTATTAAATACATTGTTTTCAAACTTCAATTCATAAAAAGCTCCTTTCAATTTAATAAGTTTAGTATACACACTCCATATGAAATGAAAGGTACTTGAAGCGAGCTCAGTAGGATTTTTCGTATATAAATTATTGTATTGATATATAAAATCATGTTTCGAAAAAACGACTATTATAAAAAAGGTATTATTTAATAAAACAACTTGGTCATTCTTTTTATTTAGAAGCTTTTGTTCTATTAAAATGTCAATTTGATCAATGTCTCCATAATTAATATTGAAAAGTAATTTAAATATTGTATTTACAAGCTTATCTGTATTAGTTAAATGGCTGACGGAAATATTCTTGATACATTCTATAACTATATCTATTAATAAGCTATAAAATTCATTTCGATTATTAATATCAAGTTTACCCTGATGTATTTTTATAATATTGAAATACAAAGCTTTAATGATAATTTTCATCAAATAAATTTCATCCTTTATATTCTTATTAGGAAAAAACTTCTCAATTTCTAATTGATTTGAATTATAAAAATCAAAAAGATTAATTCTAATTTCTATATCCTCAATAAAGACTATTGTATAATTATTACGGTTAGTTTGATTAAACGTATTTTCATTAGTCGATATCCAATCCAAAAAAGCGCCGACAATTTTAGTTTTTTGAAGTTTATATTCATCTTCTTTAATAACTTCTATGCTCATTTTTTTTTCCACATCTGTCAATTGTGAGCTAAGCAAGAATAGTATATTAAAATCATTAGCATTTATTGTATCACTTTGAGCTATATCTCTTAAGAATTCAATTGTAGAATTTAATGCTAATCTAATCTTTCCCTTAGAAACAACGTCCTGTAAAAAAGTGATAATTGAATTGGTCATGGGAATTTAAAATTCAGGATTTAAAATTTTATCAACATAATACTTTGCTGCTTCATCAGAAGTATTTTCAAACTTAGTTCTATAATACTTGTAAATCCAATATGGCATAACACTACTGTTATTTCTAATCTTGAATATTTCGTCTTGCAAACTACGCAGTTCATCTTCTTTGGGAAGTATTTTATAATCTATATAACGTTGCATTAGGTCGTTTGCTTTACTTAAATGGTTCTCACAATTAGTAATTATTTCAGTTTGCGTCTTTCGATTATTAAAAACAAATTTAACTAGAGCAAACATTGGAATTACATACCCAATTAAAAAGCTATTCAACCCTAATCCATAAATCCAATCAGTAATAATCCCGATTATAAGTATTACTGTTAGGTATCCAATTAAAATGATAGTATATAATTTTATAATTTTATCTCGTAATCCTTTTGACCAAAATAAATTAGAGCGTTGATTTAGCAAAACTGCCAATTCACGTTCAATTTCAGGTTTAATTGATGACGAGTACCAATTCTTCATAAATTCCTCATCTTTTTTAAACGATATTGATATTTCAACTATTTTTTCAGGTTGAGGTATTTTTATATTTAGTAAAGGGTTCCATTTAATTTCGAAAAGTTGAGTGTCAAAAAGTTCTTGAAAGATAGCACCCGCTTTGCTTCTTTCTTTCTTTACCCAGTCTATTATAAATGCTAATATGAAGCATGCAATACCATAAATCATTAAAATAACATCTATATTTATTTTAAAATGAAAAATATTTACTAAAGGACCAAGCATACTAAAACCGATTATACATAACTCAACAGTTTGCCAGAAGTCCGCTTCATCATAAGCAACACTTTTCGCCTTTAATAATTTAATAAACTCCGGCTCATTCTGTCTTGAAAGAATTGTATTTCCCATATTTCAGCGTTTAAGTATTTATATTTATTTAAATCGTTATCAAATCATTGTTTTCCAAACCACATTTTCCATATCAGGTAAAAGTAGCCTTCACTTCTTTATTCCAGTCGTATTTCTCACCCTGCAAGCTACCAAATTTCTGGTAGTTTGCAGTAAATTGGCGTTTTTACATCGCTTAATTTCCAGCCACAATTTACAAAAATCATTTATCAATTCCAAACTATTAATATGTTATACAACATACGTGTATACATTTTTTAAGACTGCACTTTTGGTGAGCTCTAAAATGTTTAAATCCTATGCCTTTACCCTACTTAATCGCCGGTATAAGTTTAAATTATACCCCGGTTTTGCGTAAAAATGTGCTATAAACCACACAAATCAAGATTTTTTGCGATAAATTTTACTCAAAAACCACAAATTTTTGCTCAAAACAGCTATAATCTTTGCTCAAATCATGGATGATTTTGCGCATAATCGCCTGATAATCTGATATAATCTAAAAATATCGAATGTTTTTTCTGTGTTGGGCTGATATTTTTAAGCAATTTTGTATAAAATCAAGCTTTGGCTAAGGTTCCGTGCCAAGAATTTCAGTGATTTCAAAAAAAATTGCGCCTAAATTTTCATAACCCAACAATAATTCCTAGCGATTTCACATACATTATTTTCAAATTCATGTAAAATATTAAATTCTTGCGAAATTTTGTTCAAGAGATAACTAAGTTAGCGGGGCAAACACTTGCCGGGGAGTAATTGTAAAGGAAATTTTTAAAATTTGTTACCTACGATATATTATTTTTGAAAAAATGCCCAACCAAAATTAAGGTCGGGCATTTTTTTTCCTAGGATTTCGATTTTTCCATCGTTTCATCGGCTTGCTTTCGAAAATTGTTAGATGGTCGTCGCTAATTTTCCCAAAAAACCGATAAAAATCTTCATTGCAATTAAATTAATTTTTCAAATCACTTAGAAATTAAACCTACAATTTCATTTTTTCAACCAAAATAAATTCGTAGGTAATGTAGCATTAAAAATATCGCAAGTTGTTCTCAAAAAAATTACCCGACCAAAACCCGGTCGGGCAACTTTTAATTAGGGTTTACGATTTTTTCATCGTTTCATCGGCTTGCTTTCGAAATTCTTCGGCAGCTGAGGGTGATTTTCCTTTAATCCAATGGAAAATTACAGTAGCTATGAGCGGAAAATAGGGTATCATCTTTTCCCAAACCGAAATTTCATCCTTTTTTTCTTCGTTCGGAGGCTCAGGCTTACTTCTATCTTCAAGCTTAAGATTCAATCGGAAAATTTCGGCTCTCAGTTCTCTTAATTCAGTTTTCAGTTCGCCAATTTTGAATTCCTTATCGGCAACTGCACTTTTTAGCAATTGATTTTCAGTAATTTTCGTCTGCATTTTCATCATATCGACTATTACTTGTTTTTGCATTTCGTATAAACCATCGCGGTTTTTGAACAATTCATCTGTTTTTGTTTCCAAACGCTGCTCACGACTTACTATGGTATCGTACATGGCTTCAAGCTTATTCTTTTCTTCAAAAACATGCTTGGTTCGGTGGCTTATAATAACTTGTTCTTCGGAGGTTTGCTCAGTTGTCAATTTTACTTCCCTTTGGGTTTTATCAGGCAAAGAATTCGATTTTGTTGGTTCGGAGATGCTTAATGAAACCTGATTAAACATTTCATTACCAACTATTTCTTCAATGCTATCCGGTTCAATAACCGAATTAAGCAAACCTATTTTGCAAAGGTTCAGTAAAATATCTTCTTTTGCCGGTTTTCTGCCGGTAGAAATTTTGAACTTATCCTGTAAATCAGTTATTAAGCTGTTAAATTCCGAGCTTATCGAAATATTCACTTTGGTGTTTTCCATAATTTTATTATTTTCTTCTGTCATTACCTAACACATGTATTACATTAAACATTTCGCGCATTCGGCTTGAAATACGTTCGCCATAGCGTTGTGTAATGCTTTCGGGTGAAAGATTGGTAGTTATATGCGTTACTTTGTGGTACTTGGTAAATATATTATACCGGTCGAGGAGCAGTTCGATAGCCGGCGAAATATCGTTTCCGTAGTTTTTAATTATTTCGGGTTCCGTTCCCAAATCGTCGAAACAATAATTTGCCGGGCGTATTTTATAACCCATACCTTGAGTGTCTTGCGGATTGATAGTAAACCGGTCTATATTGCCCGTCTGAATGTACTCTTTCGCTACAGTCCGTATATCAATTTGTTTGAAATTTCTTCCGTGCCAATACACAGACGAGCAAAGCTTGTTAAAATTTTCCATTATCATAGTTTTGCCTGTACCAACAGGGCCTACCAGCATAATTCCTTTTCGTAAAGAGTAATTAAATTCCGGAAATAGGGTTTCAAACGCTGTTGAACCGCCGAAATAATGTATTAACAAAATAATTACATGGTAATTGTATTCATCAATATCATAATTACTTCCGGCTATTTCCTTATAAATAGCCAGCACTATTTCAACGTTGAAATTTTGTGCTATAATCCTGTTCTCCAACATGGTATCTTGTCGAATTTTTCCTATCAGCTCTTGAACTTTCATAATTATTAGTTGTTTTATTGTTACTATTTAAAATCCAATTTTCGGCCATCGGTTTCCAATCAGCAATGCCTTTCCAATTTTTGCTTTCATTGTAATTGAAAAACTTGGTAGCCTCTTTATCATCAATACCTTTTAATTTAAAAAAATCAAAAATTTCTAAAATTGTGGGTTGTAAACAAGTTTCTTTATTTTTAGGTTTAATGTTTATATGTTTAAGAATGTTCCGCTTACCTTCCGCCTGCATTCCTTCTACATTACGTTCACTTTCCGATATATCGGAAAGTTCGCGTAAACTAAAACGAGCTTGTTCGGTTTTATTGATTCCTTTTTTGTATAAGGAAATAAACCCGTTTGCATGAAGGTATTCACAGGCTTTGTAATAAGTGTTTTTATCCATACCTGTCATATTTATAATCGAATTAAAGTCGACTCTAAACACAGGTTTCCAGCCACTTAAATTATTAATATGCAGTAATGCATAATATAGGCAATGATGATAGGGCTTCGCATCGGGCAGATTTCGTGAAGCCAACCAATATAGGTTAATCTGTTTTAAATAATTCAATGTAAATCACTTTAAATTAATTATTAAAACTTTTGCCTAATTTTGGCACATAATGCGAATTAAGCTGTAGCCCATTAGGGTTCGTTTGCTAATTTTTAGCATTTTGCAAACATCTTCAGCGCAAAGCCAATCTAACGATTTGCTTTTTTCTTTTTTAAAATTTTCGATTTCATTTAGTACTTTTGCCAAGTTTAACAGTACATTGTCGAAATCAATTTCGGAAATTAAGAATTTGTTCATTTTTACTATATTAATTAAATGAACTGCAAATAAAGTAGTAAAAAAGCCGAAAAATGCAAATTCAGTGTGTTTGTAACCCCCTCTAAAGGGTTACAAAATAGACTCATGCAATTTACTGATAAACAATATAATACAAAGCCATTTTATTAAAATGTAAAAATTAGCAGGGGGGTTACAAAATGAAAAATTTAATAGAAGCATTTTTAGAAGAGTTTTCGAAAGCAGAACTCAAAATTGAGAATTTGGAAGCAAAGACAATTTTCAAATTTAACGGATATGAAAATTATGATTCCTATTTCGAATATGGTTGCAATTTGTACGATGAATTTATAGCCTTTTTGGAAAAGGAAATTGCAGAAAAAAAATCTAAAGCAGAGGCTGCTTTTTTACTTCTGGATTTAAACGACCAATTAACTTCATATATCAGAACCTTTAGGGATATTGAATATTTGGATTCGCCTGATATCGTGGCTGTGTTTGACGGATACTTTAAGAATAAACCTCAATCGAAAAAGCCATTGGAGTTAATAGATAATATTATTAAGTCCAAAGAACGAACATCAATGAAACTTGAATTCGATATTTGGAACAAGCAGTAACTGAAGTAACAAAGTACCGAAGCTTTATTAATGAATTGAGCGATGACGACTTTTTAAAAAAGAAAATATTTTACAATCTTGGATTTTTGAAGTTTTCGCTTAGTCGAAAACAGGCAATAAAAACCCCTCAAATTACGATTGAGTCGTTAGATATTAGGCAATCTGCTTTGTTTCACAGTTATGCAGAAGAGGCAGGCATATTTTTACCTTACAATAATTCGGACAAGGCAAAATTATGCAGTTGGCTTACCGGGCATTCAGAGCATAATTTAAGAACCGACAAAGGGTTTGCATTTTTGGAACAAATTAAGAAAGATGCAGAAAAGGACAATAACTTCAATCATGTAAAATTGTACAATCTCAATTCTGTAAAGGATCAGGTTGAAAAAATGTTAGAATTAATTCAAATCGACATTGAGAAATACGAATCATAAGCCAAGTGAAATTATTTCAAATTATTTTTCAGAATAGAATTTTTGTAAAAATGTTTCACCTTTGTTTCACCCGAAGCTAAAAAATGTCAAAAATTAACTCAATTTCATAAAACAAAAAAGCCTGCAACTTCTTTGTTTGCAGGCTTTTGCTTGGTGTCGGGGTGAGTCGACTCGAACGACCGGCCTCGCGCCCCCCAGACGCGTACTCTAACCAACTGAGCTACACCCCGTAGCTTGTTTAGCGAGCGCAAAAGTAAGGCTTTTGTTTCAATTTACGAAATTTTTTTGCGCATTTCATGCATGTTTTTATTGTGGTATTTTAAATGCTTATGAATTAA
>JAIFNC010000298.1 GCA_020047935.1 Bacteroidota bacterium | reverse complement strand
CGTTTGATGCGGCAGTAAGTAATTCGTTGCTGAACAACAAGCACCATATCGAAATTCCGGCAGCTCTGTATGCCAATCCGTTTAACTGCGGCTGCATGACCAATAAATTAGACATAGTAGTTTTGGGCGCTTTGGAAATTGACGTAAATTTCAACGTAAACGTAATTACCGGTTCCGACGGCTATTTGCGCGGTGCATCGGGTGGGCATTCCGACACGGCTTCGGGTGCAAAGCTTACGGTGGTGGTTTGCCCTTCGTTTCGCGGACGAATTCCGATTGTTAAAAAGGAAGTTCACACCATTGTTACCCCGGGCGAATCGGTGCATATTTTAGTTACTGAACGCGGAATCTGTGTAAACCCGATGTACCAACATTTGGAAGAAGGTTTGCGAAAAGCCGGACTAAAAGTGGTTGATATTAACGACTTGGAAAAAGAAGTAAGTGGAATAACCGGCGTACCGAAACCGCTTATTTTCACCGATAAAATTGTGGGCTTGGTTGAATACCGCGACGGAACAATTATTGATGTAATAAGGCAGATTAAGGAATAGCGATAGCCACGAATGCACGAATGGAAATAGTTTTATTTTTAAAATTCGTGTATTCGTGGTTATAGAACAAGTTCCTTAGTTTATGGTTAACAAACTTAACCGGAAATAAATAAAAAACGAATTTATGAGTACAACAGTACAACAGCAAATACTTGAATGCACCAAGGCAACTACATTCGACAATGCGTTAGCTATAATTTTTAGCGATTATTTACGCTATAAAATTTATTTTCTCAAAAATGAAAATATTCGATTTGAGGCAAAATGGGGAATGTCGTTTGAAGAATTCGAAGTAAATTCAACTGAACTTCCTAATGGTATGAGCTATGAAATAGAGCAAGAGTATTACCGATGGGAAGCTGTTATAACTGAATTGGAATATTTTAAATCCAAATTAAAGGAATGGAAATAAATCAATTTCTAATCGAATTAAATAAAGGTTTGGCTACTTTAGATTTTGTAGAAACAGTAGAAATTGAACAATATTCTGTTACCTACATAAAAGTTAATGTAATTTTAAAACCTAAGGGCTTATTAAGTATTTGGTATAATGCTATTCGTCGTACACAATCGTTTAGTATTATATTAGATAATAATCGGAAATGGGGCTTCGATTTCGATAACAGAATTGGCTGGCATGAGCATCCTCTCAATAATCCAAATTTGCATGTGTCTGCTCAAAGTAAAACTATTGCAGAAATTATCGAAAAGCTCAAAGAAATTTGGATTTCGATTGAATAACTAACAATATCTTTTCCAGCTATTAAACCCCAATTTATTTTGAACGAACTTAACGAACTGCTTGCTGCGCGCGCGGGCTTACCAAAAACAAACGAATGTATTGCCGATTTCTTTTTTCTGGTGAAAAGCCAATTACTTATTTGGTTGGCAGCTAACCGCATTGGTATTGATTCGGCGAATGAAACCGTTTTGCGCCACGCTGCAGGCGATTTTTTTATCGTACCAATTAACCATTCAAAAATAGGTACACAACAACTTAAAATTATTACCGAACAGTTTGAAAACCAACACGAACTAGGGCGGTTTATTGATGTAGATATTACCAACCATGAAGGTAAACCGGTAAGTTCAGGAAAATCGAAATTGTGTTTCTATTGCAAAGCGTTTCCGGCCATTGAGTGCAGGCGCTTAAAACGGCATTCAATCGCGGAACTTGCATTTTGGCAATTCGCGCCATTTTGTACGAAATTTCGTTGTCGCCCAAACCCGGATTGGTTAGCGCACTGAACAGCGGCGTGCATACCGACATGAATTATCGCACGTTTATCGATTCAACGGCAATAATTTCGAGTTACTTTCAGGAATTGGTACAAAAAGGTTTTCGATGCGAAACCGAAAATTTGCCGAATGCATTGGCATTAATCCGCCAAACCGGTTTGCAAATGGAAACCGAAATGTTTGCCCAAACCAATGGTGTAAATACGCAAAAAGGACTCATTTTTTTAATCGGAATTTCGCTCTTTTCATGCGGTTATATTTTCAACAAAAATGAAAAATTTAGCGAGCTTGTTTTTATAGAAACGGTAAAGCAAATTTGTGCAAATTTGCAATCGGAACTGAGCAATCAACCTGCCGAATCGAAATCGCACAGTGTACAATGTTTTTCGCAATTCAAGGTTGGCGGCATACGGTTCGAAGCCGAAAACGGGTTTCCGACCGTATTTAATTGTGCATTGCCAATTTTAGCGCAAGTAAACCTTTTAGACGATAAAACTTTGACATTAACCTTATTGGCTATAATGTCGGCACTGCATAATTTTTCCGAAGAAAACTATTCGGAAATCATTAATTTTTGTAACGCGAAACGAATTTCGCCCGGCGGAGCTGCCGATTTGCTGAGTATCAGCATTTTTATTTATTTATTAAAAACCGAATTTAACTATGACTTTTGAAGATACCGATTTTAGAATGGAAATTTTGGATTTGCAAAATCCGTACGATGTAAAATTAGTGAGCAACTTTTTGCAGCCTTTGGGCTTCAATTTTGACCCCAGCGATGTTGAATTTACCCTAATTTTATATACCCTTGCCGGCGATATTATCGGGTCGGGCTCGCACAAAGGAAAAATTCTAAAATACGTAGCCGTTTCGCCCAAATACCGCGATTCTACTGCCTTTGCGCTTATTGTAACCCAACTTACCGAAAAACTGATGTCGATTTACAAACACAGTTTTGTTTTTACTCGCCCCACAAGTTCGGTTTATTTCAGAGGTTTGGGCTTTAAGGAAATAGCTGTTGCCGAACCTTTGTTTTGCGTGTTGGAATTTGGTTTCGAATCGATTACCAATTACCAAAATTACTTAAGTTCGCTTAAAAAAGAAACAAAAACCGAGCAAGTGGCTGCCATTGTTGTAAATTGCAATCCCTTTACCAACGGGCACAAATATTTAATTGAAAAAGCGGCTGCCGAAAACGAACTGCTGTATTTAATTGTGGTTGAAGAAGATCGGTCGGCTTTCCCGTTTGCCGTTCGTTGGGAATTAATAAAGCGCGGAATTGCCCATTTGCCCAATGTGGTAATGGTAAAAGGCGGCGAATATGTGGTTTCGGGTGCTATTTTTCCGGCGTATTTTTTGAAAAACGAAGCTATTAGTTTAATTATGGAAAAGCAAGCCGAACTCGATGTAAATATTTTTGGCAAATATATTATACCAAAATTGGGCATAAAACGCCGTTATGTTGGCACCGAAAACTACTGCCCAACCACCGAAGCGTACAACGCCGCCATGCACAAACTGTTGCAACTACATTAGTGCTTCAAAAGTTAGAGAAGCCATAAGAACCGACCAATTGAATGATGTACTCGATTTTTTGCCCGAATCGACCAAAATATTTCTGCTTTCCGACGAATCGGTTGAAATTAGAGCAAAAATTATGTTTTCGACGGGAAGGCATTAAAACTAAAGCATACGAATCTTTCGAAAGTTAAAAAAAATAAACTTTTAAAACTTCTTCCTATTTACCCGTAATTTTATGCTAATTTTGCGAAAAATTTAAACACAAACTTATGAACGCATTTGTTATTTTAGGTGCTATTGGCCCGTGGGAATTGATTGTTTTGGTTTTTGCTATCATTTTGCTTTTTGGCGGTAAAAAAATTCCTGAATTAATGAAAGGCATTGGTCAAGGAATTCAAGAATTTAAAAAAGCCTCTAATCCTAATGCAACTGAAGAGAAGGAAAAGGAAAGCGAAAAACCAAAAACAGACGAGACGAAATAATTACACCATACAAATTTCACCTATTTTCGCTTGAAAATATCAATTTGAGATTCGCTTGTTTCGGAATAAATTAAACACCAACCGAAACAAGCGAATATCATTGACAGAAGCAACAATTCCGAAAGGAGTTTTACTTCTCTTCTTTTACCGAAAAATTATCAGGAATTTCAAATTCGGCATAATTGGGTGCAACTAAACTTAACTTGGTTGCAGTAAAAGTTACAATTGTATTATTTTCGTTGATTTCCAATTTCAAAACAATTCCTTTTTTATTTCCAAAGAAAACAGGCACCGGAGCAGTTATCCGTTTTGCGTCGTTTTCAAATACCAATCGCGAAGGCGGAAACGTATACTCGTCGAGAATCCATGCCACGGCAGTAGCGCCTTTCTGTTTGGCTGCAAACTCTTCTACTATGTATTTTCGCGCTTTGTGGCCACAAATTTCAAGGTATTCATCGGTTGCCTCTGCTTCATATTTATAAAACTGTGGAGCAAATTGCTTTGTTGCTTCGTCCCACTTATCAACATTCTGCACACCTATTTTTTCGGCAAGCCCGGTTTCTCTATTCAGATAATAATTAGCTTTTGTTGCTTCATTCATAAGTACAATGCCTTCATTTAATCCGGAATACTCTTCTTGGTAATACAAATTTTCGGCAAACTTAAGTACATATTCAGTTGCAGCAAATGCTTTAAAAAGCTTAACACCTTCTTCATTTGAACCGCTTGCCTCTGTTACATAGGTAATGCTTCCGTAATTGTATTTAATTTCGGTTTCATCGCCCGCTGCTTCTTCCGATAAATTAGCTGCTGATTGAGTTTTTTCGCTCGTTGCAGCAAATAACACAAACGATACAATTGTTGCTAAACCATAATAAACAAGCACTTTTTTTCGCGTTTTATTGTTGCTCCAAAACAATACCCATTTGGGCACAATTAAGCCTACAATGAGCATCAGAAAAAACAAAAAGGTTAAAAATGTAAATAGTGTGTTCATAAGTTAACATTTTAGTTAATGATAAAATACCCTACACAAATTTAATCAATTTTCGGGTATAACTTCATGGTAAATCTTACATTTTTTGGCTATAAATTGTTTATTCGTTCAATTTTCCGGCAATAAACCCCGTTGACCACGCAGCTTGCAAATTATATCCGCCGGTAATTGCATCAATATCCAACACTTCGCCTGCAAAATATAGGTTTTTGCAGGTTTTACTCTGCAAAGTATTTAAATCGACACTTTCCAAACTTACGCCGCCGCAAGTTACAAACTCGTCGCGAAAAGTTGTTTTTCCTTCAACCGCATACTGGTCGTTGCATAAAATATTAGCAAGTTTATTTAATCCTTTTTTGCCAATTTCGCTCCATTTTTTATCGTCTGACAGTTCACATTTTTCCATCAGAAAAAGCCACAAGCGTTCTTGTAAATTATACGCACGCTTATTTGCCAATAATTTATTTGGGTGCTCTTTTATTATTTTTTGAAGTTCTATGGTAACCAAATCAAAATTTGGCTCATTTGCCCAATTTACTTGCACTTTGCACTTGTAACTTTGCTCGCTTAAAACTCGCGCACCGTAGGACGATAATTTGAGTATTGCCGGTCCGCTCATTCCCCAGTGCGTTATCAATAGCGGACCATTCGATTTTAATTTTGTTCCTTGTATTCCTACCTCTGTATTTTCTACCACAATTCCCATAAGCTTGGTTATAGGTTCATTGGGCATATTAAAAGTAAAAAGCGAAGGCACGGGCGATTCTATTTTGTGTCCCAAGGTTTCGAGCCAATTCAACCCATCGCGTTTTGGCTGTCCGCCAATGGTTACTATTACTTTATCGTATATTTTGGTCAAATGTTTATTCGAAAACAAGCTAAGCTCAAGTTGTCCGTTTATCTGCTTAATTGCTTTAACATCGCATTCGGTTTCAATATAAACACCTAAGCGTTTAGCTTCATTTACCAAACAATCTATTATACTTTGCGAACTTTGTGTTTTCGGGAACACACAATTATCGGGCTGAATGGTAGCTTTTACGCCACGTTGTGCAAACCAATTTAAAGTATCTTGCGTACCAAAAATCGAAAATATTTTTTTCAAGCTTTTACCTCCGCGCGGATAAGCCTTTACAAGTTCCGAAATATTCGGACAGTTATTTGTATAATTACAGCGTCCGCCACCGGTAACTTTTACCTTAGCCAGCACTTTATTTGCTTTTTCGTAAATTGTGACTTTGGCGTTTTTATGATTTTCCTTTACCGAAATTGCAGCAAAAAAACCTGCAGCACCACCACCTATTATTGCAACATTCATCCTAACTAATATTCATTTATAACAAAAACTATAATCTATTCAATTTCGAAACGAAGTACTGTCTTCTGATTTTCAGGTGCAGTTTTTCTGGCATCGGTCAAATATATTTCTCTATGAGTCAGCAATTTTCTTTTATAACCATTTTCAATGGCAAATTGTTCCATTTTGGCAAAACTTTCCGGCTCGGTATCAAAACTTCCCAAATGCTTCATTTGTATGCAATTTCCTTCTTCTATTTCTTTAAAAACAATTTGGCTTAATAGACTATGTGGTTTTTTAATTTTTGTTCGTTCTAAAATTTCGAAAGCAAGTTCTTTTGTTAAAAATTCAGGTTGCCGAATCATCAGTTCAAAAACCAGAGTATCTTTATCAATAATACCATGTGTTGCATGTTTTTTTGCTTCATCCGAAATATCCCAAACGCCTTCCAGCGGATATACCGTATATTCACAGTAATCAATAGGCGAAAATCCGTTTTTAGTACACATTCTTACTGCATATGAAATTGTATATAAAGCTTCAACAAATGCACCAAAAGCCTTATCGTTAGGGTTACCTTTGCCGGCAATTGTAAAAAAAGAAAACTTAGGCACGCTTATTTTTTTTGGTACAGCTTTAGGCAAGTAATATTCTTTCTCATGCTTACGCCATTCATGTTTCATAACTTTCGATATTAAAGTTTCGTTTTAAAATACAATTAAATTACTTTAATAATTTAACATGCAAACTAAAGGTAAAAACAGTCCCCTTGCCTACTTCGCTTTCAACAATAATTTTTCCTCCATGTTTTTCAACAAACTCCTTACATAACAACAACCCCAAACCGGTGCCTTTTTCCTTTTCAGTGCCTTGAGTTGTTGTAATTTCAGCTATATTGAATAATTTACTTATTCTGTTTTGGGGTATTCCGACGCCATTATCGGCAATAGAAACAAGAATTTCATTATTATCCAATTTGCAAGTAATGCAAATCTGCCCTTGTTTGCTTGTAAATTTAATTGCATTTGTAAGCAGATTTCTTAAAATTGTATTCAACATATTATGGTCGGCAATAGTTTTAACTTGCTCCAAATTTGTTGAAATCACAATTTCTTTAACCTTAGCAAGCCCTGCAGTTACTAAAACAGTTTCTTCTATAAGTTCATGAACAGCAACTAATTCGGGTCTGAAATCAAAACGTCCGGTTTGTGTTTGCGCCCAAGCAAGTAAATTTTCGAGTAATTTATAGGCACTTAATGCCGAAGTTTTAATATAGCCGGCTTGCTCCAAATCTTGTTTGCGGTCTTGTCGTTCAAGCGAATCGATAAGTAAATTAGAAAACCCCAAAATACTATTGAACGGATTCTTTAAATCGTGTGCTATAATATTGAAAAATTTATCTTTCGTAGCATTCAATTCAATCAATTTTAAGTTTTGTTCTTCAATTGTTTTATTTTGAATTTGCAGAAGCGAATTTGTATGTTTTATTTTTTTATTGGCGTTTAGCAGTTTTAATAATAGCCAAACCAATATTCCTAGAAAAACAAAAACCACTGCTAAAATAATATTGCGG
>JAIFNC010000056.1 GCA_020047935.1 Bacteroidota bacterium | reverse complement strand
TGCACTCCGAAAATGGTCTCGTAGCTCAGTTGGATAGAGCAACAGCCTTCTAAGCTGTGGGTCACAGGTTCGAATCCTGTCGAGATCACTTATGTATAATAAAAGCGACTTTTAGTCGCTTTTGTACTTTTAAAAGGAATTCATATTTAACAACTTTTCGATAAGATTTCGATATTTCGCACTAATTTTGTACTTCTTTTTGTAAAAAATAGCACTCAAAATTACACATATATCAGCAATTTTTTTTTTAATGCATCACTGCAAATTGGATATTCCGTAATACTGCCCCCTTATTCCTACAATGTTGACATACACGAAAATTAGGTACTAAGAACGGTTTTAGGAATAATGCATCTTATAGATTTCAAAATAAACCATTTGCTCATCCATAAAAAATATAGCAAATAGCTCGTTCAAATTAACAAACAATTTACTAACTTTGCGATTAAGCAATATGAGCTGTATGAACCAACTTTACAACCGTTGGTTCAAATTCAAAAAACGTATTGATTATTAAATAAATGAGCATAACTCAAATTGAAGAAAATCTGGAAAACTTAATAAGGTCATTCTCAAAAAAGACTTTTATTTATGAATTGCATTCAGTTTATGGTTCGCCAAATGCTTCAATTAGCCGTTTGCAGACCTATAATTTTAAACCATTCAAAAAATGATGGCGGAATTTCGTGGAAGAAAAAGGTTTATTTCAAAACTGTCGAAAATACCGATTAGCACAGTGAAATTACTTGATTTACAATTCAATTGAAACACTGTTTGTTACAGACGCCAAAACTAAATAGGAAAAATAGTACAATGGATTCATTATTAAAAGAAATAATAGCACAACCCACCGAAACTCAGTGGATAGAATTTAAAATGGGCAAAGGAAGTATAACCAACGACCAAATTGGCGAATACATTTCGGCTATTAGCAATGGTGCCGCAATTAGTAACAAGCCATTCGGTTATATTGCATGGGGAGTAGAAGATGGTACCCATAGTGTAAAAGGAACTAATTTTTCTTTTGTTGGTGCAAAAGAAGGCAATCAGGATTTGGAACTGTGGTTACGAAATTTAATACATCCGAAAATAAATTTCGAAATATTTGAATTTAAGCATGAAGGCAAACCTATTGTTTTGCTTCGTATTCCGGCTGCTAAGTCGGAGCCTGCACACTTTAAAAAAGTGCCCTATATACGCATTGGCAGCCATAAAACAGATTTGCGTAATCATCCAAACTTCGTGCGGATTATCTATAATTCGCTTACCGATTGGAGTTCTTCGGTTGTTGAAAAGGCAACGATAAACGATTTAGATGCGGAGGCTATTAAAATAGCACGCGAAAAGTTTAAAGAAAAAAGCACCAAAGCAAGTTTCTACAATGAAATTGAGAATTGGGACACGCAAACTTTTCTCGACAAAGCAAAAATTACTATAAACGGTAAAATAACCAATACTGCCATTATTTTGCTTGGCAAAGAAGAATCATCGCATTATCTATTACCTGCAATATCCGAAATTACATGGAAGCTTGAAGCCGAAGAAAAAGCTTACGAGCATTTTGGAACGCCTTTATTGTTGAACACAACCAAGGTTTTACAAAATATTCGAAATATTAAGTATAAGTTTTTTCCCGACAACGAACTTTTGGCTACTACGGTAGATAAGTACGACACACGTACCATACTTGAGGCAATGCACAACTGTATTGCCCATCAAGATTACACATTAAACAGTCGTATAATTGTTACCGAAAAAATTGATAAACTCATTTTTTCGAATGCGGGAAGTTTTTTCGAGGGCATTCCGGACGATTACACCCAAGGCGACCGTACACCACATAAATACCGCAATGCATGGTTAGCTAATGCTATGGTTAATATTGGTATGATTGACAGGTTAGGGTACGGAATTCATACCATGTATTTATCGCAAAGAAATCGATATTTCCCATTACCCGATTTTTTACTTTCAGAATCGCAGAAGGTTGTTTTGCAAATATATGGGCACTCTATTGATGAAAATTACTCCAAATTACTTATCGAACAGAAACATTTAACGCTTTCACAGGTAGTTTTACTCGATAGGGTTCAAAAGAATCTTTCAATAACTGACGATGCGGCGAACCTATTGAAAAAAGAAAAGCTGATTGAAGGTCGCAAACCTCATTACTTTGTTACTGCCAAAGTAGCTGCATTAACCGGTCAAAAGGCTGCATACTCGAAAAACAAAGCTTTTAACAAACAATATTATCTCGATTTAGTAAAAAAGGCTATTTCAGAGCATGGTTCTTTGACCCGTAAAGATATCGACGACCTTCTTTTTGATAAGTTGTCGGATATTGCCAATGAAAAGCAGAAAAAGATAAAAATCAACAACCTGCTTTCTGAATTAAGGAGTAAAGGGGTAATAATTAATAATGGAACAGATAAAGCACCTATTTGGGTTCTAATAAATAGTAAAATTAATTAGTAATTATTAGAAGAGTAAATTTTTATATTGCTGATAATAAGAAGTTTAGTTCTAATAATTTTCTAAAAAAAAGTATCAATTAACTGATAAAAATGGACATTGTACATGTAACAAACAATCATACAATTAACCGATACAAAAAATAAGATAGCTGTTTTATTTAATGCATTAATTTACAGATGCATATTCTATCTTAATTTTAAGACAATAGAAATAAATTAGATAAACTTTAGATAAACATTTAGGCATTTGTTAGATAAACAATTCTTTATTTGTTTGATTATCAGAGTTTAGAGATTCTGATTATAGACGAAAATTAGATGATTATTAGATAAACTATTAGATGAACTGAGTATTTCGGAATATAGTGTACAACGGATTAAAGTGTACAACTTTTTTGGTGGTTTATAGGAATAATACTGAATTAGCTAGAATTTAAATGAAAAAACAAGAAAATAAATTTAGCACTTTTGAAGCACTTAAGACTTTGATGTTAATTATAATTCATTAATTATCAAGAATATATTGCTATAAAACCGAATCCTGTCGAGATCACTTCCAAAAATAAAAAGCGGCTTTTAGTCGCTTTTTTTATTTCAAGATGCTATTTTAAGCAGACTTCCTTCAACAACGAAAAAAATAGCATACTTATTTTCGATATGCAAGCAACCAAAAGGCTTATTCATTGCGCCAAGCCACTTTCAATCTAATTTTTTTTTATTTTGCAACAATGTTAAACAACTTCTTACAAGTAAATAGGTCCGAACCTATCAAAGCGGGAATTGAAATAGTATCTTTTACACAAGAATCCGATATTCAGGAAACAATTCAGGCATTGCTGGCAGGCAAGCAAGTTTTAGTTGAAGATTTTTACAGCAATGGATTGTATATTCTTCGAGAACTTACTGTTAATCTCAAAAAAATGCTACCGAATGAGTCTTTTCTCGAACAACGAGCCTTTCGTGCGGAATTTAGAAAATTATCCAATCTCATTTTAATCCAAGTTAAAGAATATAAACTCATGGTGCGAAAAGCCCCGGTGATTGGGTGGTTGGAAATATTATATCCCGATTTGAACGATTTTTTCTTGCCACTTCCTCAAATTCAGGGGTTAAACAGTGCTTGGCAATGGTATAAAAATGGAATTCATATACCGGTTTTGCGCAATAAAATCCACCCTTATTATGGTGTTTATTTCCCAACTCGTTTTGAGCATTTAATACTTTTCGACAATTGGTTGAAACGGTACAAAGGTGCAAAAAAAACAGCCATTGATATTGGGTTTGGAAGCGGCGTACTTTCCTTACTGATGGTGCAACACGGTTTTCAAAAATTATTTGGAACAGATATCAATCCAAATGCCATTATCGGCTTATCAGAATCGATGAAAGGAACCAAATTAGCCAGAAAGATAGAAATTGATTTTGGGCATTTATTTTGCAAATGGGATAAACCAACCGAGTTAATTGTTTTTAATCCACCGTGGTTACCTGCAATGCATGAATTGAACAATTTGGATGAAGCGATATATTACAACGAACAACTCTTCCCCGAATTTTTTGAAGCAGCACACAAACGCTTACTTCCCGATGGTAAAATTGTAATCCTTTTTTCCAATATAGCCCAAATCACAAAGGTAACAACAGAACATCCAATAGAAAAAGAACTCCTTTCGGGTGGACGATTTGTATTGGAAAAATGTCTTAAAAAATCAGTAAAAGAAGCATCCGAAAAAACTAACAGAAACCAACATTGGCGAGGTGAAGAAACCGTAGAATTATGGGTACTGAAATAATCAATTAACGATTGATTGAAAAGCTTGAAAAAAGTATGACTTATTCGCGTTAAACTAATATTTTTTGTATTTGCCGGTATAGGGACTATTTATAAACTATACCTACTTAAATGAACATACCGCCGTACAACCTTTAAAAAAAAGGCTGTTTAAAAAAGACCAGCTTTTCTAAACAGCCCCATGGTTTGTTTTAATTTCGAAAAAACATAAGTTGAGTAATTAATTCGATATCATAACTTTTTGCAAAATTGTTTTGCCGTTGGTTTTCACCTGAACAAGGTAAATGCCTTGCATTGCTTCAGTTGTTATTGAACTTAAATATTCGCCGGCAACCGGTTTATGTGCAATTTGTTTACCTGCAATGTCAAACACCGATATTTCGCCCTGCAAGGCTTCATTGTTGCTGCTTTGCACGTATACCGTTTGTTGCGAAGAATAAATATAAACTTCTTTGTTTTCGTCGGTTGGCGCAATTTTGCTAAATCGAATTACAAAACGATTTAAATGGTTGCCTTTTTCTAAGTAAATATTCACTTCTTTCGAATTATAAAGTTGAATAAACTCATTGTGTTTTTTGTCGAACAAATAAATATTCGCTTTATCGGTAATATTTGTTTCAACTACATTAATAGCATATTCGCCGCTCACACCTACTCTTATTCCTAAAGGAATCTCAGTTTCTTCATTAAATTCAGTCAAAGTATTTATGGCATACATTATATCATTTTCGCCAACCGAGTATAATTGTGGTACCAACAACTCTTTAGTAAACAACTTATAAGCATCAAATTGCGAATCGTGCAAATTAGTTGCTTCCGAATTAAACAGTACTACCGACTCGTCGAATACATTATTTTTACCCACATTCAGTTTAATAAAATCGGAAGTGTTGGTGAGTTCCGATTTTTTGTAGAATAATGGTTCAAGCGGCTGCGGATGTACACGCATGGCATTGGTAAATGTAAGCGCCTGACCGTTTGTAGATATATCTTTTGCTTTTATAAAGAAACCCTGCATTTGCGGCACATAGCGTGAACCACCGTTGGTTGAAATACCGCCAACATAGGTTGCATAATTTGCTGTGCTTGGCGCACCGGCTGTCATATCTTTATAATAATAAACGGCATCGTCAATATTGGTTTTATCCACTAAATTCCAGTCTATTGCCGAAACATAAGGGTTACCGACTAAGTTCCAACCATCGTAAATATCAAGCTGTGGAGTATTAGTGTAACTCAATGTAACCGATTTGTTGCCGGTATTAAATTTTCCGGTATAGCCAATATTACTCGCATAATAAAAATAAGCAAAACCTGCGGCAGCCCCGTAATTAGTAGCCAAATCGCCGGCTACCGGAATTTTCCAACCCATATCAGCGGTAGAAAAATCGCTTAAGTTTGCTCCCCAAGCATCGCTTACAGTTTCATCAAAATAATAAAAATTCTTTTGATTAAAGAACGTATTTTGAACCGATTCTATCGGTAAGCCATGGTAATGCCATTGCTCTTTAATTGCTTGTTCTACAAAGCCGGTACCGGTTTGGGTAATAGTGCCGTTTGTTATTAATGAACCGGTACCCGAAGAAGTTGATAAAATATGCAAATAACCCGAGTTTGTAAGGTTTCCGTTTATGGTAAGTTTCGAATTATCGGGTAAATTTAAAATACTTCCGTTTGCAATATCCAAATTATTAAAGGTTTTTATTGCATTAGGCGCAGTAAAAGTTTGAGGTGTACTTCCACTAAAAGTTACAGTACTCGTACTTGGCATAAAACCGGCTCCTGCATCGTTATCGGTCCAATCGCCTAATATATTCATATTGCCTGCCGGTCCGGTTAGCAATGCGCCTGAAGCAATAACAAGGTTTCCAAAAGTATTTACTGATGAGCCGAGAATGGCTGTAGTACCTTTAAAATTAATGCTCGAAGTGTTTGCAGCATTAAAACTTCCGTTATTAGTCCAATCGCCATAAACATCAAGATAATTATTCCCGGAAATTGTTAAGCTAGCACCGGTTCCAATATCAAGCGTATTACAAACTGCTCCTGCAAAGTCGATTAAAGGTTGGTTAGCAGCACTCGAAGCAATGGTTACCGGAGTAGTAATCAGAGGTAAACCCGGGCAACTCCAGTTAGCAGTAGAACTCCACAAGGTACCGGAATCACCTACCCAACCACCACGAGGCGAAACTGTAACCGCTACCGTTCTGGCGGCACTCTGTCCGCAACCGTTTTCGGCAGTAACGCTTACGGTACCGGAAGTAGCTGTATTATCATAATCAATTACTACAGAATTAGTATTCGTTGGAGCATTAAAAGTAGCACCTGCACCTGAATATGACCAATTATACCATACGCCTGACACATTAGGTACCGTATAAATTCTGCCTGAATGACCTTCTGTACAAATAACACTTTGTGCCGAAGTGAAATCTGACGGTTTTGCAGCAGCAATACTAAAAGTTATTAACACATCGTCGGATGAAGTACAAGTATAGTTACTAATTGTCCATCGAAGATTATAAGCAACGCCCAAGTTGCCGGTAAAAGTAGTTCCGGGCAATAAATTATTAACAAATACGCCGCCGATGCCGCTTACAACCGACCATTGAGCGTCATAAACAGTGGGATCGTTGGCAACTAAGGTAGCTCCCGATAAAGAACAAAGCGGCTGATCCGGCCCTGCTGCAGCTATCGTAGGGTTGTCATAATTATTAACAGTTCCGCTACCCACAAAGCCGTTTTGAGTAACAGCCCCAGCATCTTTGTATGTAAATTCGGTTAATTTATAAACTCCCGATGTAGTAGTAGTTAAATTATAGGATAATGTACTAAAGGGAGCAGTAGTAATCGGTGCCCCATCATTAATTGTGTATGTAAGTGTATAATCTGGGTAAATTGTAGCTGTTGATGAAATTTGAACAGGAATAGTAGTACCTGTACCACAAACATCAGCGGTTGAAGCAAAACGCGCCAAAGGCCTTGCTATTTCAACACTGCCGATGGTAAAATCTTCGCCGCCGGTTCCAATAGATACATTGGTTGAATTAGTTGTACCGGTATTATAATGCGCTACCCGCATATCAGCCATGCCGTTGGGTGTCATTCCGGGATACAAATTGCTTTGCAAATCCCAATTAATATTTACAGTAGCGTTATAGGTTGAAGTTGATTTTACACGCCAGTATTCAAATTTATTTATATCAAGCAATGGGGCGGTTAAGCTACCGATAGTAGGTGTCATATATTCACCTGTCCAATATGCCGTTGCTCCGGCGGCAGATTTAAGTGTGAAATAATTTCCAAGTGTAGTGCCTTTACCAATAGGAAAATTAAATGCATCGCCATTTACTATCTGTTTAGTTAAAGGACCGTCGATAAAAGAGCTTGAACTGCCTGTCGTTGGAGTTATTGCAGCAGTTGAAGTATTTGTTACAATTAGTTTATTCGCTGCTGCTGTAGTTATTACACCATTAGTAAGCAACAGTTTGTTATTAACTTCTACCGTTGCTCCTGTGCCAATTACTAAGCCTGCAGCATTATTTATTTCTAAATTATTAAAAGCATCTACTCCGGCAAAATTACCAGGGTTGCCTATGGTTTGTTGGCTGGTACCTGCAAATGTTACTGTTGCTGCAGGAGCATTTCCTGTACCTGCCCAAAAGTGCCCTGCTGTTAATTCCATCGAGCCTCCAATAGTCAACTTTCTGTTGTTGGAAGTGTTATCAAGGGTCGGACCGTTAATTTGTAAGTCTTTACATATTGTTAAATCTGTATCATACAATGTCCTGATGCCTGAGCCTGAGAATATCAAATTTGGTACCGTATTGTATAATCCGGCAATGTTGGTATAATCGCTATTACCTCCGTATTCAATAGTTCCATCGCCCGTACAATCTAGAAAAGAAGTATAGTTACCTGCCGGCATAGTACCGGTTTCCATATACAGTTTTCCGCTGCCGTCCACCGTGCCTAAGTTATGTCCGTAGGTAGGTGCTATAATTCGTAATTCTCCGTTTATAGTAGTCTTATAAGCAAAGCTGTAATTGTTGTTTGTACTAACCACATGGTCTATAATAACAATAGCACCGTTAGGGCCGCCTGCGGGGCACGGCGGCGCCGAGCCTACCGGATCCCAAATTGTTTCGTCCGACCAATTACCA
>JAIFNC010000104.1 GCA_020047935.1 Bacteroidota bacterium | reverse complement strand
CTAATAACAAACACATTGCTTTTTCGGTACCCGTAAAAGAACATAAGCATTGGTATAAGTACAAAGCCCAGCATTTCGGTTAAGTACCAATAGCCCAACGACGAATCGAGGTAAATCCAACGTTTTCCGTGAATAAAAATTAGCATACTTAAAAAGAAATAAGCAAACATGGCACCGGCACAAATTTTCGATAAGCCTTTAATTATGCCGTGTTGCTCGTTATGGTGCTTTTTGTTTATTTGGTTCGAAAATACTTTGTGCGTAATGCTGCCTTCAAAAATTACCATCGAAAGTCCGGCAAAAATACTCGACACAAAAAACATAACCGGTATAAATTCCGAATACCAAAGCGGATGTATTTTGTCCTTTGCCATTAGGTACAAAGCTCCCAAACCCGATTGGTGCAAGGTTGAAAGTGTAATGCCGAAAATTACGGCGCCTAAGGTCATAGCCGACAGTATTTTACGCGCACGTTTTGCACCCAACCACTCGGCAATTGCAGGCGAAAATTCGATTAATTGTGCCATCATGTACAATAAGAAGTGCCAAGCAACCAAAAAAAGCACCGAACTTACGCCAAAACTGTTGCCAATTATTGGGTTAATAACGTTCCAAGGTCTGCCAAGGTCGAGTAGGAGAGCGCCTGCATAAAAAACATAGGCTAAAAAGCCGTTCAATACCGTTACACGCACTATGGAATGGTATTTTTCCATGTTCAGAATGTAAACCATAAAAGTAAGCACATAGGCACCGCCGGCAAAAGCCACACCGGTAACTACATCGAAACCAATCCATAAACCCCACGGAACTTCTTGGGTTAAGTTGGTTATGGTACCAATTCCGTAAATAAACCGATACACTATTAAGCCCAAGCCAAGCAGCATAATAGGCAACGAAATTAGGTTGAATGGAGTATAAAACGTTCCGCGCGGTTTAAACTCTTCAATAATAAATTTCCAAAGCGATTTGCCGTCGTTGTCCTTCGGAATAGCATAAGTTTTAGTATTCATTTTCTTCTCCTTCCTTGTTGCGATTTTTTTTGGTAGCTTCGTAAATTCCTAATAATAAAGGCGGTACCAATACAAATATGGATGGAACCGAAAACAAAAAGCCTTTAGAAAGTTCGGGGTACGACGATTGTTGTAGCTTGGTGTTAAAACCCAGTTGGTCAATAGGTACCGAGCTCAGATAAATTATTCCGGTGCCTCCGGCTTCGTTTTCGCCATAAATAGCATCTACATACACATCGGGGTTTTCAACAATGCGCTTACGAGCTTCCTTCATCAAATCGCGGCGTTTGCCAAAAACAATTGCTTCGGCAGGGCAGTTTTCGGCACAAGCAGGCAGCAAGCCTTGCTTTTGCCTATCGTAGCACATGTCGCATTTTACAATTTTAGGGTTGGCGCTAAAATACTCGAACTTAGGCACGTCAAACGGACACGAAACCATGCAGTAGCGGCAACCCATGCATTTATCGGCTCGCCAAATTACCGGCCCTTCTTTGGTTTTGTACATAGCTTGCGTAAGGCAGGCGGCGGCACAAGCCGGTGTATTGCAATGCATACATTGCGATTTTATAAATAAATCGGTACCGCCAATGTTAAATTGGTTAATAACCGTTCGGCGTGTTTCGTTGGTTTTGCGTTCAACTCCGACTTTCAGTTCGTCTGTTTGCGGTGGCAATTGGTGGGCTTCGGCACATGCAGCCTCGCACGATTGGCAGCCCACGCAGCGCGTTGAATCATAAAGCATTGCATCAAATTCTATGGCTTCGGTTTCTTCTTCCTTGGGCTTTGCATCGAGCGTATTGCCTGCAAGTAAAGTTACGCCAACCAAGCCCAAGTAGAAGAATCCATAAATTCTGTCTGAAAATCTTCCCAAACTTTCGGGCTCATAGTTTCCAGCAAACCGTCTTGCAGTTCGCCGCCTTCTTGCAACATAATTGGCACCGGTTGCAACTTATTGGCATGTAAAGCCGAAGCCATAAAATCTTTCAATCGGGTAAATTCGGTGTTTAACCAAATTTTGTATGCTTCGGCAAATTGTAAAAATTGCGTTTCGCGCTGCCAATTGCTCGGTTCTATTTCGTAAACCCAACCGTGGTTATAAGGCGAAGTATTTAGCAACGAAGCATCGGAATTTAGCAATTCGTTGTTGGCTTTAATGGTACCCGAAATTCGCCGGTTGGCTTCATTTTTATTTGGGTAAGCATGCCTGTAGTATGTTGCAAAAAATCGTCGATGCCAATTTTAACCGTTCCGTCTTTTTCCATAAATGCCCAAGTATGTGTTTTGTCGAAAAATAAACCTGCCGGAACTTGTAATTTTTGCTGACTAAACGCCGCTATAACCGGCTGATTCGGTGCGAGATTGGTACTTTTTTTTTGACCAAAAAGCATTTGAATTATTGGAATTAGAAACAAAGCAACAACAAAAGCAATCAATAAATACAGTATTGTCATTGCTACGGCGGCAAAACTCGATTCCGACTCGGTAACAGTCAACTCTTTAGGCGCAGTTAATTGTGCCAAACTTGCTTGTCGGGCCATCAATGATAAATCGGCATAATTTTCAGGAACAGCATCGGCGGTTAAGTACACCGGGCTGCTTAAGGTACGCGAGTATTTGCCAATCCATACGGCACGTGTAAAATCGGAAACACTGCTGTAAATCTGCTCAAAATCATCCATTTTGCCATTGTTGTTCAAATCGAGCGGTAAAATCGAAATGCCTTCGACAAACTCTTGTGTTTCAATATTTATAATATCGCTTAATTTGCAAAAACCAATGCCGTTTTTGTCGTTTTGTATTTTCGAAACCAAATCGGCACCATTTTCAGCCGGAATACCGGTTATTTCATTCAATTTCAGAAAATTAATAGTACCGGTTTTAATTTGTTCGCTGTTTATTAAGTAGAAATTAACCGCATCGGTAATATTGCTTTTTGTAAGCGTATTGAAGTTACGGTTTTCGGCATGTTGAAAATAAAGTGCCAAATTTTCAGCTGAAACGCCTAAGGTTCTGAGCGTTCCTAAATGCGGATTTTTCGAGTTTACAATAGGCACAAGTACATCGTGGCCTATTTCAATTTGCCATTTCGAACTTTTTAAGTTTTCGTTGGTAATAAAAAACAGGTTCGATGGTGTGTTTTTTTCGCGCATTGAGGCTTCGAAATTTTTGTAGCTAAGCTCGGCAGCTGCGTACGAGTTCGAATAATCTGTTGCTAAACGAGCTGCAAGTCCCGACAATTCGGCTGTACCCGATAAAATTAAAGCACCTTCTGCCGAATTGTTTTTGCTGCTTATTGTTTCTTGCGCTTGTGCTATTCCGAAACTTATAAGCACCAAACCGATGGTAAAAAGCCAAGTATTTTTCATGATTTCACGTATTAAATGATTATTTTTATGCGGTAAATTCATTTTTTTGTTCATTAAAATTTACACAATAAGGCTTATCCAACATCAGTGCCATGTAAAAAAACGCCATTTAATTTCATGATTATAAGTATATTACGCTGCTTGCTGTTGAAAAAGAATACACTGCAAACTGTTGAATTTTTATACAGTTTTTAGTGAAATACGCTTAACTTGCAGTAAATCATTGAATAGTGTGATGTGTTGAAATTTTCAACAGGTGTTGAATTTTTCAACAATTCTGTGTAGTTTTTATTGTAGCGGTGGGCAAATTGGCAAACATTTGTCGAAATTTTAACATTTCGAGCAATAGATTTCAATAAAAAGCTGCTTTTTCTAAAAGTTTTTTGAAAGGGGTGTATTTTTATTAAAAATAGCTTAAACGAAAATTGTAATTTTATTTGTTTTTATTGAATGCAATCTATATTTTTACCCGAATAAAAAAATGAGCCATGTTTAAGAAAATGAAATTTCCACACACGTATGTGATTATTTTTTCAATCATTGTGTTTTGTGCAGCGCTAACTTGGATAGTTCCGGGTGGGCAGTTTGAACGCGAAAAAGTTGTAAATAACGGTATCGAGCGCGAAGTAATTGTGCCCGGGTCGTTTAAGTACATCGACAATGTTCCGCAAACATGGCAAATTTTTTCGGCATTTTATAAAGGTTTTGCTCGTGCTTCCGAAATTATTGTATTCATTCTAATTATCGGCGGTGCGTTCTGGATTTTAAATCTTTCGAAAGCTATTGACGTAGGCATTTATTCGTTTCTCGATTCTTCAAAAAAACTGGAAAAATACCGAGCTTTTAAGTTTGTGGGCGTCAATAATATAATTATAGTTTTTATTATGCTCATGTTTAGCTTTTTTGGGGCGGTGTTCGGCATGAGCGAAGAAACCATAGCGTTTGTTGTAATATTTGTGCCGTTGGCTATATCAATGGGGTACGACTCAATAACCGGGGTGGCTATGTGTTTTATTGCCGCCGGTATTGGTTTTGCCGGTTGTTTGTTTAATCCGTTTACTTTGGGCATTGCACAAGGCATTGCCAAACTTGAACCTTATTCGGGTATCGAATACCGATTTTTTATTTGGATAGTAATGAACATTGTAGGCATTGGCTATATATTGTGGTACGCCAACCGAGTAAAGAAAAACCCAAAAAGCTCGGTAATGTACGAAGGCGACCAATACTGGCGCGATAACAAAACGGTGGTAACCGAAGATTTGCAAACTAAATCCGGAATTTCAACCTGGTTTATTTATGCGTTTATTCTTTCGGCGTTTGCAGTGGTTTCATTTTACGAACCAAGTACGCCTATTGAACTGGCTGCAAAGGTGGTAAATCTGCCGGTTTTACCATTTTTTACCATGTTGTTTGGTTTTTCCGGACTTATGGCTGCTCGCAAATCGGTACAGTTTTTTGTGCTTAATTTGCTAATGTTCACTATTTTGCTGCTCATTTACGGCGTAATGAAAGTTGATAAATGGGATATTATGCGAATAGCTACCTTATTTATGGGAATGGGTTTTACCGCAGCAATAGCTATGGGTTTGCAAGCCAACACCTTGGCAAAAGAGTTTTTGGCAGGTGCCAAAGATATTATGTCGGCTGCATTGGTAGTAGGTTTGGCAGCAGGTATTATTGTAATTTTAAACGACGGCAGAATTATAGACACCATGTTGTACAGTTTGTCCGGTTCGTTGAATAATTTTGGTAAAATAGGCTCACTTTCTGCCATGTACGGCTTGGTAAGTTTGTTTAACATGATTATAACTTCGGGTACCGCAAAAGCCTCGCTATTAATGCCAATTTTATCAGAATTTTCCGATTTAATTCATATTTCGCGGCAGGCTACAGTTACTGCGTTTCATATTGGCGATGGCATAACCAACTTAATTACACCCACTTCCGGAGTGCTTATTGGGGTGTTGGAAATGGCTCGAATACCGTTTCAGAAATGGGTAACTTGGGCTTGGAAATATATTCTAATCATGGTTCTGCTTGGTTTCTTGTTGCTAATTCCGACCGTAACCATGACGTTGAACGGGTTTTAAAGTTTGTTGCCAATTTTAGCGTAAGTATGTACTAAAAACCATACAGCTATAATGCGTGCAAAAAAATATTTTCAAACTATCTTTAATTCGCTAACGTGAAAACTATTATAATTACAGGAGCTAACAGTGGAATTGGATACGAAACAGCAAAATTCCTTGCACTTAAAGGAAATAGAGTTATTGCTGCTTCGCGCCATAAAGACGAAACCATAAGAATAATTGACAATTTGAATTTACAATGCAAAAAAGCAAATTCAAAAGGAATAGTTAAATTTTATCATTTAGATTTGAACGACCTAAAATCAGTAAAATCGTTTACCGAAAAGATAATTGTGGAATATTCATCTATTGACACACTTATTTGTAATGCCGGAATTATGAATTCGCCATTCAAGACAACTATTGACGGAATTGAACAACAATTTCAAACTAATTTTTTAAGTCATTTCTATTTGACACATTTATTGATAGGTACAATAATAAAATCCGACAATCCAAAAATCATAAATGTTTGTTCTGCATCCGCAGAAAAAGGAACAATTAATACGATTGATGAATTAGAGAAAATAAGTAAAGTATCTGAAACGGAATACAATGCTATGAAATCATATAGAGAAGCAAAATTAGCACAACAAGTTAGTATTATGCATTTTGCAAGAATGACAGCATACAAAAAAATAAAGTTTTCGGTTATACACCCCGGAATTGTTAATTCAAATTTATTTTATCGCAATTCAGGGATTTTATATAAAGTTGCAATGTTACCTTTCGTTTATTTGGGTTACGCTTTTGGGTTTTTCAAAACCCCTAAACAAGGTGCAAAAACAACCCTGTTTTTATCGGAAAATGATGATTACGAAAGCGGTTTTTATTGGAATAATGCAAAAAAACTTACACCAAATCCGATTTCTAAGGATGAAAACTATTCAATACAATTATATGAATGGACAATGAATAAAATTAAAAAACAATAGCATACAATATGCGGTAATTGCGGGCTTTTGTGGTAGATTGGAACAATATCATGTTTAGTTTATAGAGTCTCCGTCGTTTAATTTTTTCCTGCCGAAAAAAAACAAAGCCGGTTGGTTGTTATTAGCACTTTTATTAAATTATCGGTCTGACCTGACAGAACCGGTCAGACCGAGAAGCTTTCATCAGAATTTTTCTTGTCAAATAATTTCGATTATAGACAATATTATTGTTCTTTTGTAAAAGAAGCAATTTTTGTACTCCATAATCTGCGCTTGCCGAGTTTGCCGGTACCGGCACGGGAAACAAATGATTGCTTTGTTGTTATAAAAACCCGTCGATTCTAAATTCACTTGCTTTTAACACAAAAGTTTTAAGCCGATTTTTGGCTTGGCAAAATCAATGATTGTGCGTAAGTAATTCCGAAATTGCATATTCGCTGTAGGTTTTAATTTCGGCAGGCGGTTTTAATTGTAGGTTTGCCTACAGCATGGTTGTATATATGATAATAATTACCCGGTTCTAAAGATTCTT
>JAIFNC010000248.1 GCA_020047935.1 Bacteroidota bacterium | reverse complement strand
TTTGAAGTTTTTCACCTACCAACGCACAAAACTACGTGGCATTTTAATTCTTTACAAATCTTTTGCCTATTTTATTCAACAAAAAAGTAAATTTTACTCTGAATCGAAGCAGAATTAATGGTTACTTGGTAATCAATTCAATAATCATTATACTCTTTCAACGGTTTATAATTCTTAAAACGAATATATGAGGCTTTATTTATAGCGTCTTGAAAGATAATTTTCTCTGTTCCATCCTTATAAAATTCCCGAACTATAATACCGTCCATAGCTTCAACACTTGCGAACTTTTTTAAACTATCACCGTTAATTTTAAGAAAAACTGTCGAACTTCCGCCGTAAACTAAAAATGCGTCAATGCAATTCAGTTCTCTATTGTAAAGCATATTAGGATAATTCTCAGCGTTTTTAATTTCTATAAGCCTATCCATTACTTTGTCGTAAATAAATAAGCGTCTTATTTCATTAGCACCTCTTGCCGCAACTGCTGATACAATTGTCATATCGTTTAGTCCGTCATTATTAAAGTCGCTCAATTTTATGTCGCAACCTGTAATTCCGTCTTTTAAAAAATGTATTTTCTGATTGGGTTTCCAATTCTTCCCATGTATAACGTAAAATTTAATTTCAACATAATTGCTATCTGTTGTCCGATATTTAAAAACTTCAACTTTATTTAATTTTTTCTTTCCAATAGTTGTGCTATCTATGAAAATCTCCTCAAGTTGAATGGTATCTTTCATAATTGCTTCTGATGATTTTATTTTACTTGAGTCGGTATTCAATATAGTATTTCTGTCTTGTCGGTATTGACAAGAAAGAAGAGAATACATTATTAATACTGCATAAAATTTCATCGTTTGTTGTATCGTATTAAAATATTAGCGCTAACATTCAGATTTAAAATACTTGTTTCACAATTTCAATAATATTATCCGACTTACCCATGGTAAAATAATGAATGTCGGCAACTTTGTTTTGCAGCAAATCTTTCGATTGAAAAACCGCCCATTCAATACCTACTTGCCTTACTTGTGCATCGGTTTTGCATTTGAGTACTTCGTGTACCAACGCCTCGGGCAATATGGTTTGAAAAGTTTGCGGAAGCAAATTCAAATGCTTTTTCATGGTTAGCGGCTTAATGCCGGGAATAATTGGTATATTAATACCCAAATCGCAACAACGTTTTCGGAAATCGTAATATTTTTGATTATCGAAAAACATTTGTGTAATGGCATACTTGGCACCGGCATCAGCTTTTTGTTTTAAAAACAACAAATCGTACTCCAAATTAGGTGCTTCGGGGTGTTTTTCGGGGTAAGCAGCTACTCCGCAAGCAAAATTTGTTGCCGCAGGGTGCACCAATTCGGCATCTAAATACAGCCCGTTGTTCATGTTTTGTATTTGCTTAAGCAGCTCAAGTGCATACTCATGCCCATTGGCATTAGGCACAAAACTACGCTCCGACTTTTGCGGGTCGCCACGCAACACCAGCACATTTTCGATTACCACCGGAATTCCGTAGCGGTAATTTAATGCGGCAGCTACAGCCACCGTTCCCGGACGTTTGCGCACGGTACGCTCTTCAATAGCACCGGTGCGCAAGTGTTTGTACACCACTTCGTCGCGATGATACGTAATACTTATAAATGCCGGATTGTATTTTGCTATCGGGTCAATATTTTCGAAAATAACTTTAATATCTTGCCCTTTAGCAGGCGGCAATACCTCTAATGAAAAGCTTGGTTTATCGTAGTTAAGCAAATCTGAAATTTTCATACTTTAATAATTATACGGTTTGCAAAGTAATAAATAATTTTTGTTGAAAGAAAACTTGGAACCAAATTGGACTTAAATATTTGAATAATTTCGCAGGGCATACCCAAAAGTGCAAATAAGTTACTACTGCCGAAAAATTCAATAATTAATACCCAATAATATGCCCAAACTACCTATTATTTTTTTAAATAATGCCATTTGAAACCTGTAAAATTGGAATTCACGCCTATAAAATCAATATAAACAGCCACCTTACAAGCACGATCATTAAAAAAAGCAAAAAAACGAGCAAATAAATTGTTGATAACTTTTGCAGTAAGAATAAATTTATTTACTTTTGCAGTTCGAAATTTCACCGGACTATACAGTTGTGAATTGTAATTAAAAATCTTAAAAAGAAGTGGATACATTAAGCTACAAAACCATTTCGGCAAATAAGGCAACCGCAGGAAAAGAATGGATTCTTGTGGACGCTGAAAATATGGTAGTTGGTCGTTTGGCCGCCCGTATTGCCTTGGTGCTTCGAGGAAAGCATAAGCCGAATTTTACCCCGCACGCAGACTGCGGCGACAACGTAATTATTATTAATGCCGAGAAAGTTCAGCTAACCGGCAACAAATGGGCAGACAAAAACTACATTCGCCACACCGGGTACCCGGGCGGACGCAGAGAAATAACTGCTGACGAATTAATGAAAAAAGACCCTCGCAAAATGTTGGAACACGCAATTAAAGGCATGCTTCCCAAAAACAAATTAGGAAGTGCTTTATTCCGTAATTTGCATGTGTACGCCGGCACTGTGCATCCGCACGAGGCGCAACAACCAAAAACTATTGATTTAAACACAATCAGATAAGTAAATTATGGAAATGACGAATGCAGTAGGAAGACGTAAAGCCGCAGTGGCTCGCGTATATCTTAACGATGGTTCAGGTAAAGTTACCATAAATAAACGCGACATTAGCGTTTACTTTGCCAACCCACTATTAGAGTACGTAGTTAGACAACCACTTAACACCTTAAGCGTAAACGACAAATACGATATTACCGTAAATGTTTTTGGCGGTGGTGTTAAAGGACAAGCAGAAGCTTTACGATTAGCAATTGCGCGCGCATTGGTAAAAATCAATGCTGATGACAAATCGGTTCTTCGCAAAGAAGGTTTCATGACTCGCGATTCGCGCGTGGTGGAGCGTAAAAAACCGGGTCGTCCGAAAGCTCGCAAAAGATTTCAATTTAGTAAACGATAATTCATTGTATTGTTATTGGGCTGCATAATTGCACTTCCTATATAATATATGAATTGTTTAGTATCTAAATTGCTCGGACTTTTACAATAAAAACTACCGAGCAATTGATTTTACAGAATGTAAACAATTTTAAAAAAATTAAAATGCCTAAAACCGATTTTAAACAACTTTTAGACGCCGGTGTTCATTTCGGACACTTAACTCGCAAGTGGAATCCTAAAATGGCTCCTTATATTTTTATGGAGAAAAACGGAATTCACATTTTCGATTTGCACAAAACTGCTGCTAAGATTGACGAAGCTGCAGCCGCTATTGCACAAATAGCCAAATCGGGGCGTAAAATTTTGTTCGTGGCTACCAAAAAACAAGCGAAAGAAATTGTAGCCGAAAAAATTACCCAAATTGGTATGCCTTTTATTACCGAGCGTTGGAGTGGTGGTATGCTTACCAACTTCCCTACCGTTCGCAGAGCAGTTAAAAAAATGGGCTCTATTGATAAAATGGCAACCGACGGAACGTTCGAAAACCTTTCGAAACGTGAAAGACTTCAAATTAGCCGTCAGCGTGCTAAATTGGAAAAAAACTTAGGCAGTATTGCCGACCTTACCCGTCTGCCTGCTGCTATATTTGTAGTTGATGTATTGAAAGAAAAGATTGCAGTTCGCGAAGCTAAACGTCTTCATATTCCCGTTTTTGGTATTGTTGATACCAATTCCGATCCGGATATCGATTTCGTAATTCCGGCAAATGACGATGCTTCAAAATCAATTGCCCTTATTTTAGACGTAATGTGCGAAGCTATTACCGAAGGTATGGCAGAACGTAAAGTTACCGAAAAAGAAGGCGACGATGAAGACCGTAACCGTTCGGCTAAACAAGGCGCTCGCAAACCGGCTCGTAAAATCCGCGCTCAAAAAGGCGACATTAAACTCGACGAAGTAGACGCCGACGACGCAGCCGAAATTTAATAGTAGTTTTCCGGTGAAATTTTTACCCGAGTATTCAGGTACTCGGGTAAATTATTTAAATTGAAATTTCGATTAAAACTTTTAAAATTATAATATAATGGCTGAAATTAAAGCTGCCGATGTAGCTAAACTCAGAAAAACTACCGGCTCGGGTATGTTAGATTGCAAACAAGCTTTGGAAGAAGCAAACGGCGATTTTGACACAGCAATTGATATTCTTCGTAAAAAAGGACAAAAAGTTGCCAACAAACGTGCCGACCGCGACGCTACCGAAGGTGTTGTTTTAGCACTTACAACCGCCAACAATAAAGCGGGTGTTGTTACCGTACTAAATTGCGAAACCGACTTTGTAGCTAAAAACGAAGATTTCGTTAATTTTGCTCAAAGCATTGCAAACATTGCACTTGAGAAATTACCGGCTACCTTAGCCGACTTATTAGCTTTACCTTACGGAAACGAAGGTACTATTAACGATAAAATTATTACGCACATAGGTGTTATTGGCGAAAAACTTGACCTTTCGTATTACGAAAAAATCGAAGCTGCTTCGGTGGTTGGTTATATTCACCAAGGAAACCGCTTAGCTTCTTTAGTCGGTTTTACTACCACTTTCCCGGTTACCGCAGGTAAAGACGTAGCAATGCAAATTGCTGCAATGAACCCGGTAGCTGTTGATAAAGACAGGGTAGCCCAATCGGTTATTGACAAAGAAATTGAAATAGGCAAAGAATTGGCTATTCAAGAAGGCAAACCTGCCGATATGGCTGAAAAAATTGCAATTGGTCGCTTGAACAAATTTTTCAAAGAAAGTACTTTGATTGAACAACAATTTGTTAAAGACAACAAATTAAGCGTTGGTCAATACATTACCTCTATTGATAAAGATGCTAAAGTTACCGACTTCAAACGTTATGGCTTAGGCAACTAAATTGCTTATTGAAATACATAAAAAGTCGTTCGATACATCGAGCGGCTTTTTTTTGTGCAAAAACTTAGTAATAAGTTTTTTAATGTTTAACGGCTTCCTTATATTTGTTTTATTTTTTCAGAAAACGAAAAACACCATGTTTAAAAGAATATTATTAAAACTTAGCGGCGAATCGTTGCAAGGAAACAGCGAAAGCACCATTGATTTTGAAAGAGTTAACCAATATGCAGCCGACATTAAAGCGGCCGCCGATATGGGCATCGAAATTGGAATTGTAATTGGCGGGGGCAATATTTTCAGAGGAGTTTCCGGTGCTTCCAAAGGTTTCGACCGCGTAAAAGGCGACCAAATGGGAATGTTGGCTACCGTAATTAACAGTTTGGCGTTGGAATCGACCTTGAATGCCATTGGAAAAAAAGCCAAATTATTTACCGCTACCCCAATGTCGCCCATTGGGCAGCATTTTACTAAAGATAAAGCCATAGAAAACCTAAAAAAAGGATACGTTGTAATTATTGCCGGCGGCACCGGAAACCCATATTTTACTACCGATACCGCATCGGCTTTGCGCGGAGTGGAAATTGAAGCTGATGTATTTTTGAAAGGTACTAGAGTTGACGGAGTGTATACTGCCGACCCCGAAAAAGATAAAAACGCCGTAAAATACGAAACGCTTACTTTTAACGAAGCATACAACAAAAATTTGAAAATTATGGATTTAACTGCTTTTACCATGTGCCAAGAAAACAAACTATCGGTTTTGGTATTTGACATGAACGAACCGGGAAATTTGGTAAAAGTGCTAAACAATATAAAATTAGGAACGTTAATAACCGTTTAAATTCTTAATAAACTACAACAAAATACAATTATTGCCATGAACGAAGAAGTTGAAATGTTGCTTGACGAAGCGCAAGAAAACATGCACAAAGCAATTCTGCATTTAGATTACGAACTGCTGAAAATTAGAGCAGGCAGAGCAACTACCGATATGGTTGACGGTGTA
>JAIFNC010000102.1 GCA_020047935.1 Bacteroidota bacterium | reverse complement strand
CGTACAATTCGAGTGCGAAAGTGCGTTTCAAGTTTTCAATATTTGTCTGATAGTCGCGCTGAAGTTCCGGACTTATCGGTTCGGTGCTGTTATAATCAATCATTCTCCACGAACCCATAAGCATTTCTTCACGATTGGTGCAACCTATAACAGCAAATACCAAAACCATAGCTATAACTAATAATTTACCAAGTTTCATAGTTTTATTTCTTTTTTATGTTTGAAATTTTATGCAAAATAAATTTACCCCGAGTTTCCGGGCTTATTATTAACCTATTTTCCTATAACCGGAATGGTACTCAGCAGTTTAATATTTTGCAAATCGGTATAGTCGTATTGGTAAAAACCATTGGAACCAATTAAAAGCAAGGTTCCGGAAAGCGGAATAACATCGTATGCATTAATATTTTTGTAATGAGCCAGCAAATTGTTGGTAATGGCGTTTACATCGGTAGCGTCATAAATTTTCAATCCGTCACTTCCGTCGCAAATAAACAAAATGTTGTTGTCTATTCCCAAGCCGTAAGGACCGGTCATGGGGTACGATTTAATAAATTTCGGTGCAGTAAGCGTTGTAACATCGTACACTTGCAGTTGGTTCAAATTATCGCCGCAACGGTTGCCGCCGCGCAAAGTTACAAAAGCAGTGTTGCCCGAAACCACTACCGGGTCGCACGACCTAAAATGGCTAATGGTTGAAAGTTGTTTTGGCGCGGCAGGCGAACTTATATCGAAAATAAGCATGCCGGTGGTTGAACCCACGAATAAATTAAGTCCTTGACGAAAAATGGTTTCAACCACAAACCAAGTTTGTACTTCTGCACCTTTAACCGGTTTTAGCATATTCGAAATATCGAAAACCTGCAATTTAGTTTCGTGCACCGTATATAAATACGAGTTATACAGTAGAAAACGAGCCATACTTCCGCCCGTACTAACTACCGAGGCTTGGTAACCGGCAGAACCTGAATTGGTTGCTTTATCCGACATTGATACAAATATATCTCCTTCCCTGCTACTCCAATTAGTATTGAAATTTACTTCTACCGAACGCTCTACTTGTTCCAGTTTCCAACCAATAATAATTCCTTTATTTAGGTCGAATTCGCCCAGCGGATACGCTTGGTTCCAAACCGGGAAAAACTGCTGAAATACATTTTCCAAACGCGAGGTTTCATGCAAATTCGACAAATCGCTAATATCAATAGTAACCAGGTCGGTATAACTATCGGCAAACAAGGTTGTTCCGCGAACAGCAATATCAACGTTTGCCGGAATTTCGATAAATGCTTTTTTTACCGGATTTTTTGGGTCTGAATTGTCAATAACATGTACGCCTTTATACAACTCGTTAATAAACAAGGTAGTGCCGTAAATATACATTTTACCCGGGTTTTGGAGTGGTGTATCGGCGGTAAGTTTAACTTTAACTGCGGCTTTCAGTTCTTCCTTGGTTATATAAACGGGAACATTGGCAGTAAATTTTTCGGTTCTAATAACCGAATCTTCGCACGATAATGCAAATAAAGGCATTAACAACAGTACGAAATATCGAATATCCACTATTTTTTTCATAAAAAAGGTATTTTGAATAAGTTTTATTACTTTTAATTCGAATTAAACAAGTTGTCGAAAAATAGACTTTTAGAAAGGTATTTTGGTTGCATGTAAAATAAAAAATATTTTTTGGTGCAACCTTTCGTTTGCTTTTTTTGTCTGCAAATTAGTAAATTCACAATTAAAATATCATGAAAAAAATCGTTTTACTATTAATTGCATTTGCTTTAAATTATTCAATTTTTGCCCAGCGTAACCAATCGGTTGTATTTTTGAAATCGGGCAGTATAATTCATGGCAAAGTGCTTGAACAAAAGACCGATGAATTGGTTAAAATTGAAAGTCGTTGCGGCGATATTTTAGTGTTTAAAGCCAACGAATACGATTCGGTAATTACCCAACGAACGCAGGCTTGGAATCGATTTAAAAACAAACAAGTTGATACCTATTTTTTTTCTTTTACTCCGATGTTACATGTAAATTCGAACGACGACCCGTTTTTAACCTTCGAATTTGTCGGAGCACGACGGTTTTTGGGTAATTTCAGCGCCGGTATTGGCACCGGCTTACTAATTGCAAACCAAATACTTTACCCTATTTATGCCGATACCCGATTGTATTTAACTAAATCGGCTAATTCTCCTTTCATCGAAATGAAAATAGGTAGAGTTTTTTCTGATAAAACCGGATTTGATGAAAACCAAGTAAGGTATCGCGGAGGTTTACTTTTTGGCTTCGAAACCGGTTTTGCTACCCGATTGGGCAAAGATGGATTGTTTGAATGCAAGCTTGGGTACAGGTTTCAGAATTATACCGAAATTCAAAAAAACAGTTGGTGGAATGAATATATAACCGAAACCGAATATAACCTAAATCGGTTTTCATTCGGTTTGGGTTTTACATTTTTTTAGTTCGAAATTATTTCAATAAACCTCTTACTACCTGATAATCGAGATAATATAATAATTTAAACGACAAGCTGTTAACATAAGGCGCATCGAGCGAATAGTTGATATTCTCTTTATAACTTCTATATTTAATGCCTTCGGCTTTGTTGTAGGTCATAGCATTGCTTTTCCATACCACCGAAAGTTCCGAACCGGGTGCAAAACGCCAAGTGTAACCGGCATCAAGGGTAATGGCATTAAACGTTACATCGGCGTTTTCGGTATAGTTTTCAGGGTTCGCTTGAAGGGTACCGTCTAAATTTAAAAAATAATACTCTTTGTAAAACGCCGACGAATGATAATGTCGAGCACGCAAATTAATCATCGATTTATTATTGAATATAAAAATACTTTCCAACGTATTCGAAAGTTCTTTAATATCACGCCTTCCGAAGTAAACATCGGTATTTGAATGGCTTGCATAGCCCAAACTGTTGTTTCTGAAACCCAGCTCGTTTTCCAACGAAACTGAAATACGGTCGGTTATACGCCAAGTTGGTTCAAACTCAATGGAAATCATTTGTTGGTTATACTCCGAAACTGATGTCCAACGACTTATATCTATTTCCAATGACAGTTGTTTTCTTTCGTCGCTGCTTAAATAGAAACCTAAAAACGTGCCCGGTTCTTGGTAAAAATATCGACCTTCAACTCGGGTTTCAAAATATTCGTGCCCGCCCAAAGGTTGTCCGCCTATGTATAACACCGTTGAATAATAATTTTTAAAGGTAGCTTGCACCGAAGTTTGAATATTGGAAGAGGTGAAAGCACGCGGTTTAAAAAGCATTCCGTACGAACTGTTCATGTTAAACGATACATTACGGAAAATGCTGAACGGCTCCAGAATACGATACGCTAAGTTGCCGGCAAATGCCCATTCGTTGGGACTTTGCAAATAACCCATATGGTTTGGGTTATAATTATTACTTTCAACATTCTGGCTTAAACCGAATAAAAAGTTTCCGCCGGTTTTTGCAAAACTTACATAGTGCGAATATCCGGTAACTCGGTCGGCATTTTTTTCTTTTACATTGCTAAAACTGCCGCGACCTGCAAAACTGTAGGTGTTTTTTTTATTGTTTAAGCGAAAATCGAGTGCGGTAACATCGGCCATTAGGTTTTTATTGTAAACATTGGTGTTTATAAGACTTACCGAAGAATTTGAGGGCAACGATTGGTCGAAAACCAATAAATTGTAATTGGTGGTAGCTTGCGTTTCGACGTACGATTTATCGCCTGTAAGTATATCTTCAATAACCGCTTCCGAGCGGTTGGTAATGGCATTAAATATACCTACGCCCAAACCAAAATTGGTTCTGCCCGATACTTTTGTGGCATTTAACAGTTGTGTTTCAAGCGGGTTGCTAACAATTTTCTGATTTGAATTTACCGAAACATTATCGTATCCGGTTGGTTGTGCACCAATTCGTTTCGAATAAAAAATATTTCCTTTGTTAAAAAGTTCGGTGCCTTCGGTAAAAAACGAGCGTTTTTCGTCGTATCTAATTTCAAACGGGCCCAAATTAAGTTGATGGTCGTCGGACTGCACTTGTTTGAAATCCGGAATTAGAATCATATCCAGGGTAAAACTTTCGTTTATTCCCCACTTTAAGTCCATTCCGCCTTTAAATTGTTGCCCTTTTGAATTGGTTTTCTGATTATTTTCATAATAATATGAAACATAAGGAGTAACCGATAAACGCAAAGGAGGTGTAATGTTATTTATTCCTTTAAGTTCGCCGGATTGAGATATAATGCTGTTTATCTGATTATTTATGTAATTCCACGACGACCATTCACCAAAGCGACTGATGTGTCTATATAAGTTGAAACCCCAAATTTGAGCCTCTGATTTAGGAAATCGAAGTGCCGAATACGGAATTTTCATTTCTACCACCCAGCCTTCGTTATTTATTGTAACTTCGCTTTGCCAAACGGCATCCCAACTGTTATCTTCAATGGTTGGTGTAATTTTAATATCTGTTTGAACCCCGGCGGCAGAAACTCCGAACATGGCAGAACTTTGACCATCATTATAGGCTAAAATATCGACACCAAAAAAGTCGGTATTCAGCTCGAAACCGCTGTCGCGCGAGCCAAAAATTCGGCTTATGCTGTCCGGTTTCGAATCGAAAAGCATGGCACCAATATAAATGGCATCGTTGGTATATAAAATACGTACATCGGTATTATAGCTTGGTTTTTTGCCATTATAAGGCTCAAATTGTGTAAAATTGTCAGCCGGTGGTGCATTTTTCCATTCGGGCTCGTCCAATATTCCATCAATTTTCGGAGCATGTTCGGTTTTTAGCACTTGGGCAGCTCGGCGGGCAACTTGAGCATTTATTTGAACTATACATAATAAGGTTAAAAAACAGACAAAAAATGTTTTCATCAAAATATAAGGTTTTAGGAATTTTTTTTGAATAACAATCGGGTTATTTTATGCTGAATTATGGCATTTTTATTCAATGTTTTTTTGTTAAAAAATTAACAATACACAACGTTAATGTCAGAGCAATAATTAGTTGTCCGAATAAGAATTTCAGCATAAAAAAACCGGCATTAATTGTAGCTCAAGCAATGCAACATATATTATGCCTAAAGTATTAATATGCTAATTAGCATGTATAACCCATTGTATAACAACCCGCAAAACTGTCCGATTTCGAACATTTGTTGTTCGGAATTGTGCAATTTAGCTACTTTTTCCGCGTTTTGCCATTGCTTCCCAATGCTGCGGTTTTAGCGAATGCAGCCAATTGAATTCGCCTGCACCGTTTATCCATTCTCCGCCATCAATAGTTACCACTTCGCCGGTTATATATTCCACTTCTTTCGAAATTAGAAAAACTGCCAAATTGCTAAGTTCCGAATGTATTCCGGCTCGGTTTAGCGGAATTTTCTTTAATAATTCAGCCTCCATGCCGGGTTCGGGCAACAGCCTGTCCCAAGCGCCTTTGGTTGGGAACGGCCCCGGAGCAATGGCATTTAGCCTAATTCCGTATTTGCCCCATTCGGCTGCCAACGAGCGTGTTAGATTAAGCACACCGGCTTTGCTTATGGCACTTGGTACAACAAAGCCTGAACCGGTTGAAGCGTAGGTAGTTACAATGTTCAGCACATCGCCTTTAATTTTTTGTTCAATCCATCGTTTGCCCAAAGCCAAGGTAAAATTGTAGGTTCCGCGCAAAACAATATCCACAACCACATCAAATGCCTTGTGTGTAAGCTGTTCGGTTGGGCTAATAAAATTGCCGGCTGCGTTATTAATAAGCACATCGGGCAGTTGCCATTTTTCGGTTACGGTATTAATAACAGTTTCAATTTCGTCGTATTTACGCACATCGCAAGCAAGTGCCAGCACTTCGTTTCCGGTTTGTTGGCTAATGTCGGCAGCGGTTTGTTGCAGCACATCGAGCTTTCGGCTTACAATGGCAACTTTGGCACCCAATTTCGAAAAATGTGTTGCCATCGATTTTCCTAATCCGGTTCCGCCGCCGGTTACTATTATTACGCGGTTCTTAAGCAGATTTTCTTTAAACATGATTAGTTGTTTTTACGGAACGAATTTAGTAAATAAATACTGAGGATTCAAAATACTTTGATACTGAATTTTTTCAACGCTAAATTTAGCTTTTATAAAAAATTGCGGCGCTATATTAATTCGAGATAAATTCAGTGAAATGTACAAAAATTGTATCTTCCCACAATTTTAGTTCAGAACGAAATGATTCCGGTTACCGATTCAATAAGCGGTGCAAACTTTGCCGTTTATGCGCCCGTTGGTTTTACTCGGACAGCCAACGGCAACGTGTACACTTCTGAAGCTATAATTTACTAAAAAGGCGGTTCAACATCAGTTAAACCGCTTTTATACTTTCTATTCAACCTGAAAGTTTAATTATATTTTTACCCCTATCAGTAAAATATCGTCAATTTGCTCATAGCCTTTCATCCAGTCGTCTAAAAATGTATTCAGAAAAACTTGTTGGTGTGCTCCCGAATTTGCCGATTGCTCAATAAGCATGTCGCGGAACGGTGCATATTTAATCTTTTTACCTTTAGGTCCGCCAAACTGATCAGCAAATCCGTCGGAAAACATATAAATCCAATCGCCGCTTTGCAAATCGTATTCGGTTAGGGTAAACGAGTCCATGGTATCGTAAATAGCCACCGGCATTTTATCGGCTTTCAAGGTTTCGGCCTCGCCGTTGCGCACAATATAAATAGGATTGTTTGCGCCGGCAAAGTATAGCTTTTTAGTTACTTTGTCAATTACGCAAATAACCATATCCATGCCATCGCGCGAGGTTGAATCGGAACTTTTCTGATGAAGCGAATGAATTATATTATCGCGCATCATATTGAGCACTTTTTCGGGGCTATGAACACCGCGTTCGTTTACAATTTTATTGAGCAAACTAACGCCCAACATGCTCATAAATGCACCGGGAACACCGTGTCCGGTGCAATCGGCAGCTACTGCGGCAAAAATATCGGGCTTATCGCTTGCCCAATAATAATCGCCCGAAACAATATCTTTTGGTCGAAAAACAATAAAGTAATCGCTCAAAAAATCGTTGTCGAATGCCAATGTTTCCAAGGTAGCTTTTTGAATATGCAATGCGTATTCAATACTGTCTTTAATTTCCTTGTTTTGCTCGGTAATCATGTCTTTTTGTTCCTGCAAATTGTCGCGCTGAGTTTCAATTTCATCTTTTTGCGCTTCAATTTCTTCTTTCTGCTTAACTACTTCGGCAGTACGCAATTTTACCAGTCGTTCCAATTCTACTTTTTGTTGCCTTATGCGTTCGAACCTGCTCCTTACCCACATAGCAATGCTAATTAAGGTAAAAAGAAAAACTGAATACAAAAACCAGTTGGTTTGCCAAAAAGCAGGGTGAATATAAATAAATACTTCGGCACCCTCTTCGTTCCAAATGTCGTCGTTATTAGAGCCTTTTACCTTAAAAACGTATTTACCCGGCGGCAAATTGGTGTAATTGGCAAAACGCCGGTAACCTACATCATTTAGTTCTTCGTCATAATTATTTAATATATAAGCGTATCGGTTTTTTTCGGGGAAAACATAATCGAGTGCCACAAAATCGAACGATAAGAAATTTTTATAATAAGGCAGGTGAATCACTTTCTTTACCGAAATAGCACTGTCGAGCTGATAATCCTTATTCGAAACTCGAAAACCGGTAATTAAAACTGCCGGCACATGCGGGTTATCGCGAATTTGTTCGGGGAAAAATGCATTGAAACCGTTTACTCCGCCAAAAAACATTTCGCCGTTTGCCGATTTCATAAACGAGCCAACCAAAAATTCGTTGCTCTGCAAACCATCGCGCACATCAAAATTTCGCACCGAAGTTGTCTTCTTGCTAAATTTCGAAATACCTCGGTTTGTGCTTATCCAGAGGTTTCCGCCGTTGTCTTCCAAAATGCCCATAACCACATCGTTGGGCAAACCATGCTCTACGCTGTAATTTCTAAAATTATCGGTTTTAGGCAAATACTTGCTTAAACCGCCGCCCTTGGTACCAACCCAAACTGTACCCTCCGAATCTTCAATAATGGAATAAATTCGGCTGTTTCCAATGCTTGTGCTGTCGGAATCATTTTTGAAATAATGCGTAAATTCATCGGTTTTTCTGTTCAATTTATTCAATCCGTTGGTTGTACCAACCCATAAGGTACTGTCGGAGGCTTCAAAAACCCAAGTTACTGAATTGCTGCTTATTGAGTTGGGGTCTTTATCCGACTGTTCGAAACGTTTGAATGTTTGCGTTTTACGGTCGAATAAATTAAGACCGCCCATGGTAGCCACCCACAAATTTCCGCTTCTGTCTTCTTCCAAATGCCAAACCCGATTGCTCGAAATAGAAGTATTTTCAACCGTATTTTTGAAACTTTTAAAATTTTTCGTTTTGCGGTTCAGCAAGCTAAGTCCTCCGCCATCGGTAGCTACCCAGAAATTTCCTTGCGAATCTTCCAAAATATCGCGTACATGGTTGTTCGGAATGGCGTTTAGGTCGCCCGGAATATGTTTAAACGCTTTGAAGCTTCGAAGTTGCGTATCGGTATAGTTTAAACCACCTTCAATAGTACCTACCCACAAAATACCGTCTTTCGACTGATAAAAGCAACGTACTAAACTATTGCTTAAACTTTTAGGGTCGTAGGGGTTATGCCTGAAAACATCAATATCTTCGGCTGCACGATTCCATTTATTTATACCGCCCAACGAAGTACCCACCCATAAAATTCCCGATCGATCGGAATAAATACCGCGCACCACATTGTTGCTTAAGCTGGTGCGATCCGAAGGGTCGTTTTTAAAAGCAATAAATTCGTCGGAATTTGGACTTTTCTTCAATAATCCTCCGCCTTCGGTTCCAATCCATAAAATTCCTTGTGCATCGGAAAATAAGGTATTTACCTTGCTAAATAAGGCATTTTCACCATCTTTGGCAATTTTATGCACTTTAAATTGGTCGCCTTCCATACTGTTCAATCCTTTGTCGGTTCCAATCCATAATTTTCGGTCGGCATCAAAAGCCAAACATAATATTTGGTTGCTTAACAGCGAATTAGGCGCATCAGTATACGATTTGTAATAAAGTGAAGTTTTGGTTTTTAGGTTAAATTTATGTATTCCGTTGCCGGTTGCCATAAGCAAATACCCATCGGGGCTGTAAACTACGTGGTTGATAGCCTGCTCTGCGCTTCCGTATGAAAACGGATTTTTGTATGCAGTAAACTGCTGTTTGTCAGGGCTATATTTATACAAGCCCTTGTCGGTTCCCAACCACAAATTTCCATCGCCGTCTTCGCAAATGGAGCGTATATAATTTTGTCCGTAGGAAATTGCCGATTCGTTATTAAAAAAATAGTTCTCGAAACTGTCGCTTATACGGTTATATTTGCTAAGGGCATTTGTTTTTGTACCCACCCATAAATTTCCGCTCTTCGATTCATATAAGCACGTAATTTCATTATCGATAATGGTATTTCTTTTATTACCCAACCTCCGATAAGCTTGCATTTCGTAGCCGTTATACTTATTTAAGCCATCGAGCGTACCAAACCACATAAAACCTTGCGAGTCTTGTATTATGGCAGTAATGGTGCTTTGCGAAAGTCCGTGCTCCAGATGTATATTTTCAAATTTTAGCCGCTTAATTTGGCTTTCTGCGGCAACAGTTAAAAATATGAATAGTAGTGCTAAATATATGCTTTTTTGTTTGAACATAGTTAACATTGAATTAAGTCCGAAATTGGTATTTCAATAAAATTCGAACATGCAAATTGGCTTTTTGGCAAGGTAAATCATCCAAAAACTTTACCAATATTACAAATAAAACTCAAATTTCGTAAAAAAAAACAATTATTGTGCGAATTTAACGAACTATTTTCCAGATCTTAGGTATGTAGCTAAAATTCAGCACTTTTTATTTTATCGAAATAAGTGCAAAATGCTGATATTCCGCATTTGGTGCATTTCGGATTTCGCGCAGTACAAATATACCTGCCGTGCAAAATAATCCAGTGGTGTGCTTTAGGAATTAAGCTTTCGTCGATATGCTTAACCAATTGCTTTTCGGTATCTAACGGGGTTTTCGAATTAACGGTAAGCCCTATGCGAGCCGCCACCCTGAACACATGCGTATCAACCGCCATTGCCGGTTTGTTGTACACTACTGAAGCAATTACGTTGGCAGTTTTTCGTCCTACTCCCGGCAATAATTGCAACTCATCGATACTTTCCGGAACCGTACCACCAAATTTTTCGGTAAGCATTTTTGCCATACCTACCAAATGCCCGGCTTTATTGTTGGGGTAAGAGCAGGATTTTATAAGTGCAAAAACTTGGTCTTTATTGGCTGCTGCCATTGCTAATGCTGTCGGGAAAACCTCAAAAACCTTTGGCGTAATGATATTTACTCTTTTATCGGTGCACTGTGCCGAAAGAATAACCGCAACCAATAATTCGTAAGGCGAGTTGTAGTGCAATTCGGTTTCTGCCTCCGGGTTATTTGCTGCAAACCATTCAAGCACTGCATTATATCGTTCTTGTTTCTTCATTTTAAGCGTTTATTGCAATTTTAATTACAAATAAAGACTTTTTTATCCGAAATCGAAAATAAATTACCGATTTTAAGCTTGTTTACAGCCATTTTTTATAAATTAATAAATTTTTTCGAAGTCATGTGGCGTGCTTTCATATACATTAATTAAATACTTAATTGTACGCAAGTTACAATCGACCAATTTAGCCGTTCGGATTGAAGCCGAGCTTATCATGTTAAAGGAAACGAAAACCTTAAAGCGCATCGAAAGCGAACACATAAGCTGCATAGTTAGCTTGGTTACATGTTCAGCGTTGGTGAGTATGAATATTCCGTTTTGTGAATTAAGCAGGATAATATACTAATAATGATTAAAGTAACAAAAAACTCGTTTCTTGGTAAAAAAATTGGTAAATCTGATAATTTATTCGTCTGCTCACGAATAAGTTAATTAGGCAAACCAACAAAAAAACTACCGATACGCTCACGCAATACCGGCAGTTTATCTATTATCTAAAATCTAACCTTTCAAGTCTAACGTCTCACATCTAATTTCTATAAATCTAAAAAGATATTTATATCAATTTTAGCCGAAAGTTTGCTCGTCGCAAAAACCGATTTTAAGGCTTCGAATTCGAAACTTTGGTATTTTTTTGTATAATAGAAAATAGATGCCAATGCACTATTACGTGCTCCAACTTTTTCGCGGAACGGCACTTTTATAACCTTGGCGCCGGTTTCGGGGGCTTCCAAACTTGCATCGATAAAAATTGTTCCGGTAGTCATTTTTTTGGCAGCCGGTTTCGAATAATCCAACCCATCTTGCGAGGTAATTATCAGAACATCAGGGATGTATAAGCCGTTGTATAAAATTTCTTCGGGTGAAAGAATTACCTCGGCAGCCGAAAAACCTACGCCAACCGTAACCGGATACGAGCCTTTTTTGGTTACGTTCAACCCTGCGGTCATACCTGCCTGTGCCAACATATCGGCAGCGCCTTGTACGCCTTCGCCAGCCGAACCTGCCATCATAATTTTCACTTTATTGCTTAAATTATGCGAAAATTTGGCCGTTACTTCGTATTTTGGGTTTAATAAACTTGCTGTTTGCTCTTTTTTGTTAGGTTGAAAAACTCGTCCGTCGGTATCGGCAAAAACTTCGGTTTGCAAGCCGGAAGCTTCAACCACGGTTTTAAGTTTCATGCCGGGGTTCGATTTTACACCATAACTTGGGCACATTTCCATCACTTCAACCAACGAGAAGCCTTTTACGGCAAAGGTTTCGGCCAAAGCATCGGAAAAATCGCCAATACCCGTTACACGACGCACATACGTACCTTCGATACTCGAAATTACGCTACAAATATCGAACGAATTTTTGTGGCTGCCGTCGGGCAGGGTAGGCGTTTTAAAACCTTGCGGGGTAAATTCCGAAGGTTGTCCGCCGGTCATTCCGAATAGCATGTTGTTATGAACAACAACCGTTAGGTTGAAGCCTAAATGCGCAGCAGAAATAATGTGGTTTATACCAATGGTTGCGCCGCCATCGCCTACAAAAACGATCACTTTTTTATCAGGATTGTTAAGTGCAGCCGATAATCCCGACGCCAATGCCACCGACCTGCCGTGCAAACCGTGAAAGGTGTGGGTTAAGAAATTTTTATCGACAATTCCGTGGCAACCAATGTCGGTAACCATAATTACATCCAGCGGGTTCATGCCCATTTTTTGAAGGGCTTTTTCGGTATTTTGTGCTATGCCGGTGTGGCCGCAACCTTTGCAAAAAGGCAGTTCGCCACCGGATAAAAATGCTTGATTACTCATTGTTTACGCCCTCCATAATTTCGTTCGGACTAATCATTTTACCAATTCCGTTTATACCACTTACGCCCTTGCGCCCGGCATAACCAAACAACAATTTGCGGTATTGGCCATCGAAGTTTTCTTCAACCACCACTACTTTTTTGTATTTTTCGGCAATTTCCAGATAAACTTGCGGAATAGGAAACAAAGTTTTTGCTATAAGCACCGACACTTTTTTGCCTTGTTTGCGCAGTTCTTCGGCAGCTTCGCGCGTGGCTTGCGAGCTTACATCCATCGACAAAAGCAAGGTTTCGGCACCTTCCTGCTTATCGTAATCGTAATAGGTAAACGTATCGAGGTTTTTAAGCATTTTTTCTTGCAAACGAGCGCTGTTTTCTAAGGCTTCGGGCGCAAGGTTTTGCAAAATACCGGCTTGGTTGTGGGTCGAAGCTGTAATGCGTACTTGGTGCTTGTTTTGTGTATAAGGCAAATACTCCGGAACCAAATTGGCTTGCGGTGCATATGGTTTGTAAACCGATGCTTTGGTTTCGTTATTCAACTTAATCTTTTCAATGTTAGGCAATTGGCTCCAGTCGTAACTTCTCAAGGTCATAATCATTTCTTTTGAAGTTAATAGCACCACCGGCGAGCGCAATTCAGCTGCCAAATGTACCGCTTTGCCTGCCAATGTCCAGCAGTCGTCGTAATTACTTGCGCAAAGCGTTGGCAATTGGTAGCCGCCCGAAAGCGAGCCGTGAATTACATTTATATCGCCCTGAGCGCCACAAGTTGCTGTTCCGGTAGCCGGGCCGAGGCGTTGTACCAGAATAATTACCATAGGCAGTTCCATCATATGTGCCATGCCAATGGATTCTATCATAAGCGCATAGCCGGGAAAAGAAGTGGCTGTAACCGGAATTTTGCCGGCAGCCGCAAAACCGCTCATCCATTGCAGGGTTGTTATTTCGTCGGGTGCCGCCATCATTTCGGGGTAGCGAGCCACGGCATACGAATACAACAGGTTGGCGGGTGTAATAGGGTACCCAATAAATACATCGGCGCCCGCTTGTACACAAGCTTCGGTTATAAGACGCGATGCATCAACGAATACTTTTTTGGTTGTGTTGTTGTCTATCATAAACTACATTTTTATCTAATAAATTAGCTATAATTTGCGGCGGCAAGTTAAGCATTTCTTTTAAAATTTCTAAAGAATTTTCACCATAATGCGGTGGCGCCGAAATGCTTTCTGCAACCGGTTTTCCGTCAATGTTTAGAGCAACCGAGCGCACCCCGCAAATATCGTGTCCGCTTGAAGTTACACCATACATAAGCATTTCTTTGGCTTCGGGCAGTTCAAAAACTTCTTCCATATCGAATACTCCGCCGGCTGGAATGCCAATTTTTTGGCACTTGCCCAGTAATTCGTCGCGTGTTACTTTGCCAATTGCTTCAACTAAAATATTGGTAATAGCTGCTCTATTTTTAACGCGAATTAAATTATCAATAAATCGCGGTTCGTTGGCAACTTCCGGAATGCCTAAAATTTGGCATAACTGACTGAATTGCTTGTTGCTGCCTATTGCCAAAACTACCGCTTTATTGTCGGCACTGTAAAAAATGGTTCCGTATGGTACAATGTTTGGGTGGTCGGAACCCATTCGGCGAGGTATCGTATTGCCAACCAGCCAATTGGTTGCCTGATTTGCCAACGAAGCTACACCGCTTTTGAACAAACCTGTTTCAATATACGCACCTTTTCCGGTTTTTTCCAACTGCCACAATGCCAACAAAATACCTTCCTTTAATTGATGACTTGCCAACAAATCCATTAAGGCAACCGGCATTTTGCCCGGCTTGCCGTCGGGTTCGCCGTTCATGTAGGTAAAACCGCTTTCTGCCTGAATAATAGCATCGTAGCCGGTTCTGTTATTGTACCTTCCGTAGCCGGTTATGTGGGCGTAAATTAGTTTTGGGTTTAGGGCGCACAAGGTGTCGTAATCTACTTTCAGCTTAGCATCGTCGCCCGGCTTGTAGCTTGCAATTACAATATCGCACTGCTTAACCAATTGGTAAACAATATCTAAGCCGTCCGCTTGCGTAATATCCAAAGCCAACGATTTTTTGCCCCAGTTTACACAACTGAAATAGCCTGAAATATCAGTATCGGCCGATTCGGTGGGTAGTTTCCATGTGCGTGTTACATCGCCTTTGGTGCTAAGGTTTTCGACCTTAATAACGGTGGCACCAAGCTCGGCAAGCGCCAAGCCAACCCCGGGGCCGGCTAAAACGCTTGCTAATTCGAGTACTTTTATGTTTTCTAAAGGTTTGCTAACCATTGCTATGCTTTTTTGTCAATTTTTTTCTTAATAAATCCGATAACAACGGCAATTAATGCAAAAATTACTGCACCGTATGTTTTATCCATGTGGAACCAACCGAATTTGTCGGCAATAAGACATAAAAATACAGCAGCCGTACCGCCAACAAAAGCCAATTTTACGGTAAAAGGTGTAATGTAACCGCGCATATAAATACCGCCGACAATTACAATAGCACCAATAGCACGAATGGCATAGCTAATGTAAGCAGCATCTAAAATTCCGGTGTTAAAATAATATGCCAACGGAATTGTTATTAAACTTACGATAATCACAAATCGGCGAGCCATTTTAAGTACTTGTTTTTCATCGGCTTGCGGATTGATAAAACCATGGTAAATATCTTTTGTGGCAATAGTTACTACCGCAAAATTTACCGGACCAACGGTTGAAAGAATTGCCGCCAAAATACCCGACAATGCTAAACCGCCTAAAATTGGGTGAATAAATTCCGGCGTAGTTAATAGTGTGGTTAATACCATTTTAGGGTCGGTTGTAGCCGGGTCGAGGTACAACCCGGTGGCAGCAATTAAGCCTAAAATAGCCGTCATAATTCCGAAAGGAGCAATAAACATAGCCGAAAGCAACGAAGCTTTTTTAGCAACATTGGCATTTCTGGCAGCAAAAATTGGCTGAATACTGGCTTGTGCAGCCATTCCGCCTAAAATTCCACCTAACAATAACGAGAAAGCGCCATCCAGTCCGGCACTAAAAGGATTGTAAATGCTGCCGGTTGCGCCTTTGGCTTCCAACAAAATTTGTAATTGGTCAAAACCACCCACTTTTATTAAACCGGCAACCATGGCTATTCCTAAACCGCCAAACATCATGGCTGTATGAATAATTGCCGTAATTGCAATGGCATGCATACCACCAATATAGGTGTACAAAGTAATAACACCTGCCGAAATGAGCACTGAAGTTACCCAATTGGTTTGAAAAATTGCACCAATTACGCTGGTAGCTGTTTGCAATTGTACGTAAGCTAATGTTATATAAGCAATTAAAAAGGCAATTGCAGAAACCTTTTTGGCACTTTGCCCGAAAAGCAGTACCAACATTTCGCTTACCGTGTGCACATTGTTGTTGCGGTAATGGCT